>VBLV01000185.1:3750-6976 GCA_005879045.1 Methanobacteriota archaeon
ATTCCCGCGGCGACGACGCCTACAAGGATCGTCGGATACGTCCAGAAGTTCTGGTCGAGGGCTTCCCGCAATGCGAACACGAGCAGGGCCACCGACGCGGTCACCACTAGAAGGACCCCCAACCGGAGTCGTTCGGGCGAGTGCTGCGCGGACCGCGAAGACCGATGTGCGAAGTACGCGAGGACCGCGGCCGCCAGGATGACTAGCAACGACGTCAAGAGAGCTTCGCTGGCGGAGATGGACCGGAGATCTTCGAGCCCCAGATAGGCCGCATAGGCCCCGCGGTCCGCATCGCCTCCGGCGACGGACGCGTCTGCGTCCCGAAGATGCGACCGCGCAGACTCCATCAATCCCGGGAACAGGAGGGACGCGACCGGGTCTCCGTCCGTGGCCGCGAGACGGGTATGCGCCGTCTGAATGAAGTCTGCCCGCAGCAGGCCGAAGAATTGCGTCGGCGTGACGACCTCGAGGTCTCCGCCCATCCGGCGGGCCAATTCGTCGACCAAGGCGCGAGCATCCCTCAGGTCGAACCGGAACGTGTACACCGTCACCGCTTGCGACGAGCGATGTGTCGAGCTTGCCCAGGACGTTGTCGGCCGTCGTCCAGAAGTGCGTCGAACGGACGACCGGGGCGATCGCCTGGGTCCCGGCCTGCATCCAGGCGTCACGGGTCCTCGGCTGATCGTCGTAGTCGAGGACGATTCCACCGGGACGCAGCCCGTCGACGTACGTCGAGAGGCTCCCAGCCGAATATGGAATTTCGGACGCGGCAAACGCGTTCAGGAGCCAGACGACGTCCATGTCCGCCGCGTCCAAGTATCGTTTCGTGAAGTTGACGAACGACGGAAGGTCACCCGGTCGGGTGTAGTCCGGGTACAGGTATCCCGCGCCACTCGGAGCCGCGATGAACCGATCCAGCGGGGTGGCGCTATCGTAGTACCTGTCAAGGAGCGGCGGGGCGAGGTCGACGAGCAGCGGATTCAGGCTCCACGCGAACGAGACATTACCGCGGGCAGGCTCCGACCAGAGGTCCCACATCCGGCCTGCGACGAAATCCAGATTGTCGCCATCGGGGACCGCGAGGACGAGGTACGTCTTATCCTCGAGGACGGGCGTCGGGGTGGCGATCGAGGAGACCTGCCGATGTGTCTCGTTTCGCCCGAGGGCCGTGAGGACCGACAGGTTCGGCACGTCCTGCACGCCGACGACGAACTTGCCCGCGGCGGACGCCATCTGGATGAACGAGTTCTCCTCGGTCAGTGTGGGGCTGTTGAACCAGCCGAGAATCGGGATGCCGCGCGGCGCGGCTTGGAGGATCCGCATCGTCGCGGCGGTCTCGGACGGCGACGCGAGGATCCCTTGCGTATGGTAGAATACAAACGTCCGAGTCTGGACGAGATAATCGCGGATCGCCCACCGGTCCGGCGGCAGAATCGCAAGGAGGTACGGGTATGACGACGGATACAAATCGCGCAGCGCCCGGTCGTACGCGGCGATCGGATCGAGGGCGGTCCAGTCCCCCCTGCGGGCGTAGTCGAAGAGGACCGGGAGGCCGTAGCGAGCGGCCAAGAATCCGGCGAGGTCCGGGCCGACGAGCACCGCGTGCTGTTGGGCCGCCATGACCGTTCCGATGTCAATCGATTCGGGTCGCGTTGGATCATAGACGATGAGGCCCGCGGCAACCCGAACGTATGCATCCATCGCGGACTGGACCGACATGACGTCGTACGTCAGATTGTAGCGAGAGGCGAGATACGTCAACATCCGTGAGGTGTTCCCCGCGACGCCCGGGACGTCGAGGTAGAGTTCGACCGAGGCTCGATTCACGAGACCTTGCAAGGACGTCATTAGGAGCCGCATCGACAGGTTGGCGTTCGCGGCAATCCTCACGGCGTGCAGCGTTGGGCCCATCGGGAATGTCGGAAACGGGCTCTGGGTCGGAGGCATTCGAGATTGGGCCGCGGGGGGAGCGGGCGGACCTGGCCACAGAAGGTTCGCGAGGACGACGAGGATAATGAGACCCGCGAGGATCGCGGCTGCGACGCGAATCGCGCGGCGATTCCGGTCGATGCTCGCGACCATGTCCCTCCTGCGGCGCGCGACCTTTGGGCCGCTGGAATTGCCGCAGCGAGCGGACGGCTATAGCCTTTCCTGATGGGGCCGAGTTACTTTCACCGCCCTCCCCCCGGGCCGGACTTATGTCTCGACCCCTCTCGCGCCGTCATGGAGGAACTTCTCGGAGTCCACGTCCCGACCCCGCGTGAATCGTTCGAGATCCGTGAAGTCCACGTCTCTTCGGCGCTGCGGCGCGATCCGTTGCCCGGCATCGACTATTCCTTCAACCCGTACATCGGATGCTATCATGGGTGCCTCTTCTGCTATGTTCCGCGGCTCCTCCAGATCGACCGGAACACGTGGGGTGCCTCCGTGGTGGTGAAGCGGAATGCGGCGACGGTCCTCGCGAAAGAACTGAAACGCCTTCCCAGGGGACTCGTCGCGATCTCGACCGCGACGGATCCCTACCAGTTCGTCGAGGGGAAGTATCGAATCACCCGCCACGCGCTCGAGGTGCTCCTGAGGGCTCAGTGGCCGGTCTCCGTCCTGTCTCGAGCCCCGCTCATGATTCGGGATCTGGACCTCTTCACTCAGTTCCCCGAAATCGAGGTCGGCATGTCCGTCCCAACACTCGATGACCGCGCAAGGGCGCTTCTGGAACCTTGGGCGCCGCCGATCGACGCGCGGCTGCGCTGCCTTCGAGCTCTCGCCGACGCCGGTCTCACGACATTCGTTGGCTTCGCTCCCGCGTATCCGCCGACCGGCGGTTGGTCTCCGGACCGAATCGCGGAGGTGTTCGCCGAGGCTGGGGTCAAGAAGATGTTCACGCGCGCCCTCGATGCGCGGTGGGGCGTGACCGAAGCGATGGCGAAGCGCCTCGGTGGATCGGACCTCGCGGCCGACCTTGCTCGGATCGGCGATCTCGAGACGATCGCCCCGTTCGTGTCCCGACTTGCGGAGGAATGCAGAGCTCGCGGGATCGATTTTCGAAACGCGTTCAAGTTTCGGATGGCCGATTCCAATCAGGGCTTCGGACTGACGGCAAAGGCTCTTGGGAGCCGGTAGCTCCTCCTCTGAGGCCACGAACTATATTCGTCGGCGTCGCTTCCCTCGTGCCGGAGACGCTGCCATGCCGAGCCCGCAGAAACCCCGAAGCCTGACGATCGCCCAT
>VBLV01000186.1 GCA_005879045.1 Methanobacteriota archaeon
CGGTCACGCAGCTCACCCGCGTCATCCGAGACACGATCCGAGCGAACCCGATCCTCTCCCGGATTCTGGTGCGGGGTGAGGTGAGCAACCTGCAGCGCGCGCCTTCCGGCCACGTGTTCTTCACCCTGAAGGATGCGACCGCCCAGCTCTCGTGCACCCTCTTCCGCGAGGACGCCGAGATGCTCGGATTCGATCTCGAGGACGGCATGGATGTCGTCGTCTCGGGTGACGTCGACGTGTTCCCGCGTCGGGGTTCCGTGCAACTGCTCATCAAGGCCGCGACCCCGGCCGGGGTCGGCGCATTCTGGGCCGCATACCAGAAGACGCGCAAGAAGCTGGCGGCGGAAGGCCTGTTCGACGCCGCGCGAAAGCGCCCGCTCCCGGCGTATCCCCGAAAGATCGGGGTCGTGACCTCGGAGGTCGGCGCAGTCGTGCACGATATCGTCACGATTCTGCGACGCCGGTACCCGATCGCGCACATCATCATCGCGCCCGCTCTCGTTCAAGGACCCGAAGCGCCGGCCAGCTTGCGTCGCGCCCTCGCGTTCGTCGCCGACCGTGTGGACGTCGTCATCGTCGCTCGCGGCGGGGGATCCCTCGAGGATCTGTGGTGCTTCAACGACGAAGGTCTCGCGCGGGCGGTCGCGGCTTCGCGGGCGCCGGTGGTCAGCGCGATCGGCCATGAGACGGACGTGACGATCGTGGACTTCGTCGCCGATGTCCGGGCCGCGACTCCCAGTGCCGCGGCGGAGCTGGTCTCCCCGGACGCAACGGAACTCATGGCTCGGATCAACGGGGCGGGTCGCTCTTTGGTCGGGGAAATCCACGAGGCACTTCGGGGCGCTCAATCTCGTGCGACAGCCCTCAGAGAACGACTGTCCCCGAGGGGCCTGCAGCGGGGGGTCGAAGCGAACCGCGTGCTCCTGGAGCGGTCGTTCGCGGCGCTGTCAGCCGTCGCACCGCGCGAGGTCACCCGCAACCGGGAGAGGCTCGAAGGGCTGGGCCGGCGTCTCGACGTGCTGAGTCCCCTTGCGACGCTGCAGCGCGGCTATGCCATCGCGGAGCGGGAGGACGGCCACGTCGTCGCGCACGCCGCAGAGGTCGGATCGGGCGATGCCCTCGCGGTCCGCTTCCAAGACGGCCGGATTCGAGTTCACGTCAACCAGGAACAGGAGGAACCATGACCGAAGAGCCGAACTTCGAGGAATCCCTCGCGGCCCTCGAGGCGACGGTGGATGCGCTGTCCCGCGGCGACCTGCCGCTCGACCGCGCCCTCGCCGTCTTCGAGGAAGGACTCGGCCTGTACCGCCGCTGCCACGCGATCCTCGCGGACTCCGAGCAGCGCGTGACGAAGCTGATCGCCGCCGCGGAGGGACTTGTGGAAGAACCGTTCCCCGTCGAGTGACCGTGGCGTACGGCCTAGCGGGTGACGACGCTTCCCCGATGGGCCTCCAGCCTCGAGCGGTTTGGCGGGACCGTTTCGGAGAGGTCCCGCGTGGTCTCGCCCCTCAGCCTTTCCTCATCGAACTCGTGATCTTCAGGACATTGCCGTCGGGGTCGGCGCAAAAGGCGGAGCGATAACCGCTGGATTGATCGAGCGGGGGATGGAGGAACTTGACTCCGCCTTCCTTGAGAGCCTCATACGTCTTGTCGGTATCCTCGACCGCGAAGACAAGCTCTGGATGAAACGGATAGGCCTGTTCGACGCGCTTATGGAGTATCAGCGTCGTACCATTCGTCTCGAATTCGACCCAGTCGAGTCCCTGTTGCGCTTTGAGCGACAGACCGAGCTCATGTCGATAGAACTCCAAAGACTTCGCCACGTCCGTTACGAAAAGTATGACCGATTCGAGTTTTCCAAACACAATCACACCTCCACGTAATCTCTTGCGACAGTATTGAACGATCAGGGTTATCCTTTTGCTCGGGAAGGAGCGAATCGGGTACTCCACAACTAGAGGTCCCCAGAAATCTCGTCAGGTGCATCTTCCTCGGTCTCCATCCGCCATGGTTTCTTGTATCCGACCCCGCCGCGGGCTCGGCTGCGGCTCTCCCCAATCGATTTGTAATCTTCTTGGATCGTGACTGCCTGCTCCGGAATACTCGCGATCGAGATATCGGAGAGGTCCTCGCACATCCGGGCCAGCTTCTCTTCCGTGTACCCGAACGGCGCGAGGAGCGTCTGTCCGGACCGGCACAGGAGGCGGATGTACTCCCACGCATCCGGCTCCTCATCTCCTTGGAGGAACTCCGCGACGCGCACCTTCCGTTCGGAGTTGCGGGCGCGGGCGTCGAGGAGCACGTACCGCACGGACTCGCCCGGCTCGACCGTGAAGCCGCGTTTCTCCATCTGCTTCAGCGCCGCCGCGGTCGCCGTGAGGACGACGTACTCCGGGAGGGCGCGGGACACGCTCTTCGTGAGGATGAACTGGTGGACCGGGATCGTGCGATCGAGGACGCATTTCGCGGTCCAGCGGAGGATGTCGACGGCCTTCGGAATTCGCTCAAGGAACTCCGCCGCGTTCGACGCGAGACTGAGCTCTCCGAGCATCGCCTCCTGGCAAATGTTGATGAACTCCGGGGTGTCGTGCTTGCGGAGCTCGATCCCGCGGAGCTTGAACTCGTCGTCCTGGAACAGTCCGTAGTACCGGTTCAGCGCGCCGACGCCGGTCGTCTTGCACGGGAGGAACACGATCCACTTGTAGCGGCCCTCGAGCTCGATCGGGAGGCCGATCGATCCTGCGATGTGCTCGCGGACTTTCTCGATTGGATCTGCGTTCGCGGTGGGCCGCAACCAGACGGAATCGACGATGCCGTGGACGACCTCGTAGCCGTGAGATTCCGCGATCTCCATCGTGCGGACGAGGATGTTCCGCGCGTACGCGTTGATCGCCTCGTGGCACTCGATGCGTCCGAAGCGAGCATTTTTGTATCCTTGATATCCGAAACTTGTGACTAATGTCCACTTGAGAATCGTGTCGCGGCCTGTGTAAATATCTTGGAGCGGCCCCGGTTCTTTCTTCATTTTCTTGTAATATCGCCGCCGCTCGATCAGCGGCTTCAGCACGCGACCGACAATCCCGACTCGTCGCGTGCAGAGATGGTACCGCAACTCGGGGACGGAGAGGCCGTCGGTCGTGCAACAGGAACAGTCGAGCGTCTCCGCAGAGATGTTGTACTTCACCATGATGCTCGGATACAAGGAGGAAAAATCGAGCTCGTAGAGGCCTTCGTGGACCCCGACCTCCGGTTCGAACGTGAAGCCGCCGCGGTCCCCTCGCAGGAGATTTTCCGCGTCCTTGAAATCCTCGGGTCGATTCTTCTTCCACACGACGAGACAGCCGTCGTGGTACGCCTGATTCACCTGCATCGCGGAGAACGCCGTGCCGGGCGTGAGCCTAGCCTGCTCCTGCGGCGTCAGCGTCGAGAGACGCGACAGTTCCGCGAGGCCCGCGAAGTCGCTCTCGCGAAACGCGAAGTGGCCGCGGTCCAGATGCAACCGGCCGCGCAGGATGTACTGTCCCGGTTTGTACACGATCTTCCCGTACGTGAAGTACGATTTCGCCTTCACGCCTGCGAACCGATCGGGGTCCCGGCCCAGTTGCAGGTTCACCCCGAGCTCGGAGGCTTTCGCGGCAAGGTACGGCATCAGGAACGCGTCGCCGCCGTCCGTCATGAGGACGTCCGGGTCCTTCGACCGCACGACCGCGTCGATTTCCTTCAGGATTGTCTCCGGGTCCCCGTCAATCTCGACCTCGTCGACGCGGGCCCCGAGGAGCCGGTCCTGCATCCGCGGGATGCCCGCCGGATTGTCGACATGGAGGTCGAGGAGGGATTTCCGTAGTGCCGGCAAGGGATAGTCGAGGGCGAAGTGCTCCTCTTCCGCCCGCCACACGCCGTTCGCGTAGTGCATGAGCCCCATCGGGAAGATGTCGTGCTCGATTGCGTACCGCTGGCTGAATCGTAGGTCCACGTTGAACAGCCGATGATCGACGTATCCGCCGTTCGAGTCGAGGATGTGCGCGAGACCCCGGATGTCGCGGTAATGCCGCGGCACGATCTCCAGGACGGGCCTCGGCTCGTCGTCCTCGAGGGCGATGCGCTTCGAGACGTCTCGGACCTCCTGCACGCCGTCCAGGATCTCGATGCGACGGCGGATCGAAGGGAGGTCGGAGGGGTGTGCATGCAAGAAGAACGTCGGCACGACCCTCGGGTCCTCGATCCGATGCGCCCCCCGCTCGTTCCAGAGCCAGAGGACCATCGAGTCGCGGTCGTAATCCCCGTACGCGTCGATGATCCAACCGTGCGTGAGCGAGCTCCCCCGCCATCACGAGGCCCGGGGGACCTCTTGAGGCGACGCGAGAGGGAGGTCGGTGAAAGTGCGCGTGAGGAGGACCTCGTGGGGAGCCAGGAGCATCCGCATCTGCACGGCGAGCCCGCGCCAGCGATACCACTGCCACAGGACCCGACGGGCGACCCGCTCGAACCCGAGGGACTCGAACAGGCGCATCGACGGATCGTTGTCTTTCGGTACGGCGGCAAACACCCGGTCGGCTCCTTGAGAGCGAAAGAGTCGGAGCGATTCCTGGACAAGCGCCCGTCCGGAGCCCGTCCTGCGAGCCCGCGGATCCACGGCGACGAAGTACACATACCCGATGGGCGGCGTCCCGCGGAAAAGTATCCCTTAGGAAGCCCTGGATCGACGATCCGTCCTCGGCCACGAGGAACGGCCAAGCGTGCCGCATTCCGCGGACCGCGAAGTACACGATGGCGGCTCGGTCGGCGACGGTCGCGTCACGAATCGGCACGGGGCCCGGAATCGCGCGCAGCCGAAGAACGTTCCCGTTTCAGCGTCTCGATGTCCCGCTCCATCTCCAGGAGGACCGAGAGCAGGGCCAAGATGCTTGGGTCGATGTGGGCGCAGTAGCTCGCGGCGCTCGAGTGCTGTCTCGATTTGTTTAACAGGCGATCGAACACCTCGCGGTCCTTCTCCCGCAGCGCGCGTCGATAGTCCATCCAGTCGTTCTCGATAGGTCGGAATCGTGCGGCCCATTCCCTCTGGGGATTGGATGCGTGCATAAGATGGGACGCGGGGGAGGGGTCAGTGAAAGTGCAATGTAGACGCGGGGCCATCCGCCACGCGTTGGATCCTGAGGAGGCATCTCGACTCCTGATTGAGGAGTACAGCCGCATGGCCCGCGAGTACGACACATACGTGACGCCCTATCACGAACCCATCGCCCGACGTTTGCTCGAGCTCGCATATGTGAAAGAAGGCGAACGGATCCTCGACATCGGATGCGGCACAGGAATCGTCGCATTCGAAGCCGCCGCCGCAGTGGGCGAGACGGGCTCCGTCGTCGGAATCGACCTCGCGGAGCGCGTCGTGCGGCATGCCGCGGACAAGGCCGCCGCCCTGGGGCTTCGGCACATCGGCTTTGAGGTCATGGACTCCCGTGACCTCCGATTTCCCGCCGGCTCGTTCGACGCCGTCCTGTCGGGCTTCGGCCACCCGCTCATCGAAAGGGGACTGTGCTTCGAGGAGGTACATCGCGTCGTCGGTGAGGGAGGACGTTTCGCCCTCTGCGTGTGGAACCCGGTCAAGGCTCAAGAGAAAGCCGCAAGCCGGCTGGTTCGCGAGATGCTGGAACGCCGCCGGCCAGCGGTCGTGGCAACCGATGTCGCCCGCCTGATCGAGGCCCGAAAGGTCCTCGCCTCGACGGAGGAGGGCAAGGAGACGCAATCCGCGGAAGGCTGGATTCGTCTCTTCCGCCATGCCGGCCTGTCGTCGGTCGAAACGGTCGAGGAGACTCATTGGGCCACGTTTCGAGGGCCGGATGCGTACCTGGATTATTCGTTCGCATGGGGCGACAACGAACGGGAGTGGCGCCACATGACGGCCGAGAGCCGCGAGTCATTTCGCACGGAATTCCATAGGCGAGTCACCCCGCTGATCGCGGACGAAGGCCTCGTCGTGGATTGGAATCTGCGATATTTTCTCGTCCGGGAATAGGTCCCTCAGAGCCGGGCGATCCACGGATGGCCCGGGTGGCAGGTTTCCAAGGCGTGTTTCAGCCAACGGCGCGGTTCGGCCCGCAAGCGGGGTCGGATGAGATCGAGATCCCGGGCGTCCTTCGCTCCCGAGGCTTTGGCCTTGAACAACAAGACAATCTCGGGAACGAGGAACGGGACGCCAGCGGAGGTCCTCATTCCGATGCGGTCGAGCCGCCGTGTGATGGCGGGATTCCTTCGGAACTGCCAGCTTGCGCCGGACGACTCGTTGAGCAAGAACTCGACGCGGGCGCGGGTCTCCGAAGTCGCGTGGACCTCGTGAACCGGGAGATTGAGCCATTCCCCGTCGGGCCACGGAAGCAGCCGGCCATCGACGACCTGCTCGAACGCCCATGCCGCGAGATGCGTCCGGAGTTTGGCCTGGTCGTTTCGAAGGACCGAGACGTCGATGTCGTCGTGCTCCCGTGTCTCGCGCCCCAGGAAGATATCGATCGCCCATCCTCCGGCGATGTACCAGGGGCGCGGAAACCCTCGCATCAGTCTGGCAACTTCGAGGACGGGGCCAAACGTCGGCATGGTCCGGTCTATTCCTTCGTCCACCGTCGCATCTTACGGAGGCACGCCCGTCGGTCGTCCGGGATTCCTTTGAAGATTTCGAGGGTGACAGGGCCGTCGTATCCGCGGGCCTTCAGCGCCTTCGCATCTCGCTCGAGATCGATCGTTCCCTTCCCGAACGGCAAATGTTCGTCGCCGGTCTCGCCGTGCCCTCCGTGGTTGTCGTGCATGTGCACGAGTCCGAGGCGGTCGGCGAGTGCCGCGAGGTAGGTCCGCGCACCGTCCGTCCGATTGTCGAGATGCGCGTGTCCGATGTCCAGGCAGGACCGCAGGTCCGGCACCGCGTCGAGGACCGTCCGCATGACCTCCGGCGACTCGTCGACGTTCTCCACGGTCACGACCGCACCCCGGTTCGACGCGGCTCGGACGAGGTCGGCGAACCACGACGCCTTCGTCTCCGGCGAGATCCGCGGCGCGGACCTTGCCTCCATGAAATGTGCGTTGAAGACATGGATCCCCACCGGCTCGAGCACGTCGATGAAGCCGACGAACCGGGCGAGGTCGGCCTGGTGGAAGTGCGACGGCGGGAGATGGGCGGTGAACAGGGGGAGGCGCTTCGCGAGGGCCTCCGCTTCCGCCGCCAACTTCGTCGGCTCCCACGTGAGCCACGTCAGATCGAGCTCCGCGTAATCGAAGCCGGATTCGCGCAGCTCTTCGACCTGTTTCGGGAATGGCTCGCGGCTGTACGTCGATCCGCCGATACGCACGGCCGCACGAACCAGCCGGCCGGTATAAGATTTGCCGCGCGCGTTTCATGAGGGCCGTTGCAATGGCCTCGGCGTGGTCCTGGAGATCCTCTGGGCGATCCTGGCCGGCGCCGGAATCGGTCTCTCCCTCGCGGCGCCGCCCGGGCCCGTGAACGCGATCATCGCGTCCCAGACCGTCACCCGATCGTGGCGCGCGGGATTCCTGGTCGGCATGGGCGCGACGACCGCGGACACGATCTTCCTCGCCGTGTCCGTCGCCGCGCACTCGGCGGTCGTGAGCATCCAAGGATGGGTCCCTTTCATCGCCCTCCTCGGGGCCGGCCTGATGGCGTACTTCGCCTGGAACACGGTCCGGGCGTTGCGACGCGCGGCCGACATCGTGGAATCGAAGCCGGAGGAGCACGCGAAATCCTACGCGACCGGCTTGAGCGTGAACATCACGAGCCCCTATCCGATCCTGTGGTGGCTCACCGCCGGCCTCGTCTTGATCGACCAACTCGGTCCCGCAGTCTTGGTCGGATTCTTCTCGGGCCTCCTCCTCTGGATTTCGGTCTTCCCGCTCGCCCTGCGCGAGGCCCAACGCCGCATCGCGCGCACGTATCAAGCGGTCCTCGTGTTCTCGATCGTGTGCCTCGCTGCCTTCGCCGCCTGGCTCGTGTGGTCTGCGGTTGCGGTCCTCCTCTGAGACTTACCAGCCGAGACGCAAGTGCTCCGTCAGCCGGATTTCGCGGGATGCGCCCGCCACCCCGAACGCTGGGATGCGCGGAGCCGCGACCGCGAAGTCGTCTATCGTCGTCTGGTCTGGGGGCACGGCGGCATACCATTCCGACGTCCCGGTGTCGAGCCGGTGGATGAGGACG
>VBLV01000187.1 GCA_005879045.1 Methanobacteriota archaeon
GGTCCACCCGTTCTTGCCGAATTAGAGGCCGGGCGCAGGTTGTGTCCGACCTGAGGGAGGAGCTAGTTTGGCTGAACCTATTACCCCACCGGCTCGACCGCCGGTCGCAAGGAGCCGGATGCGGATTGCCGTTGTCGCGATTATCGTCGTTGCGATCATCGTGATCGGTGCCGCCGCATATGTCTTGACCCGGCCTGCGCCGAAGTATCAGATCGAGCTGTGGTACAACAACTCCGGCCACTACGGTGACACGGAGGACGAGCTCGCGACCGTGTTGAAGAACAGCATCGAGACCTGTGGCAAAGTCCAGGTCACGCTCAAGTCCGAGATTTGGGCTGACTATCGACAGAGCCGAAACCAGGGGAAGCTGCCGTTCTTCCTGCTCGGCTGGTACCCGGACTACAGCGACACGGACGACTACCTCGCGCCCTTCCTGCAGAGTTCGGGTTCCCCGAGCTTTGGTTCGTTCTACAGCAACTCGACCGTGGACCAGTGGGTCCTCCAGGAGCAGACGTCGACCAGCGCTGCGGTCCGAACGGACGCGTTCAACAAGCTCCAGGACAAGCTCGCGACCGATGTCCCGTACATCCCGCTGTTCTCCGGTTACTCGGAGGCCGCCTACGTGAGCGGCATGACCGGGGTCGTCTTGCACCCGATCATGTTCAAGTGGTTCATCGTCGACAAGCCGAACTCCCGTGAGTTCAACGCGTCCACGACGGACGACATCACGTCGCTGGACCCGGCGCTCGCGTACGACTACTTCTCCATCGAGCTCGTGAACCAGATCTTCGACACCCTGATCACGTACGAGCCGGTGACGTCGAACCTGATGCCGTCCCTTGCGACACAGGTCCCGACCATCGCGAACGGGGGCGTGTCGGCTGACGGAAAGAACTACACCTACGTCCTCCGACCCGGGCTCGTCTTCAGCGACGGAACCGCCCTGAACGCCACCGTCGTGAAGCGGTCCCTCGACCGGACGATTCGGCTCAACGATCCGGGCGGCGCCGCCTTCTTGCTCTGGGACTCGGGAAAACTCGGTCGGGATGCCACGAACGGGAACAACACTCCGGTCGGCGCCATCGAGGTCCACCCGGACGACCTGACGATTACCTTCCACCTGTCGGCCCCGGTCGCGTTCTTCAACGACCTGATCGCGTTCTCCGTGTCCTCGGTCGTCCCGTGGAACTACGACCAGACCAAGGCGCAGACGGATGCGGTCGGCAGCGTGATCGGATCGGGCCCGTACAAGTTGACCGGATACACGCCGGCGCAGCAGTTCGTGCTCCAGCGGAATGTGCTCTACAACACGCCGACCTTGTACCAGTCGTTTGGATACCCGGTGATCCCCGTCGAGGACAAGGTGACGATTAACCTGCGGTCCACGTCGACGGCCCTCGCCCAGGACCTGCAGGCGACGCCGAAGCTCGCGGACGTCGTGTACCGCGCGCTGACGCCGGAGGATCTCGCGACCCTGCAGGCGCAGAAGACCGCCCTGGGCATCGCAGTGACCATCGACACGAGCCCGTTCATCCGCTACCTCGTGTTCAACGTGCAGAAGAACAACCCGGTGGCGATCACGGATGTGCGGGTGCGCCAGGCGATCGCGTACAGTGTCGATCGTGCCGTGATTGATCGGGACGTGTTCGCGAACAACGTCGAGCCGCTGTACAGCCTCGTCCCACCCGGGTTCTCGTTCAGCGCGCCGTACTACAAACCGGTCTTCCAGACCTCGTACGGCGACGCGAAGTGCGCGAGCGCGAACGCGATCTGGACGCAGCTCGGGTTCGCCGCAGATTTCGGAGCGAGACACCTCGTCGCCAGGGACTGGTGATCCCTGGCCCCTTCCTCTTTCAGGGGAGCCGGATAAGTACTTAGGCCCCGACGGCGTTGATTAAGGGGATCGATGGCGCGAGGCCGTTCCCTCCTGGCATATGCGGTGACCCGGGCCGCCCTCGGGATCCCGATGCTTCTCATCCTGCTCACCGCGGTGTTCTTCATCCTCCGCGTCTTGCCGGGCGATCCCGTCCTGGCGCTGTGGGGAGGCCGGGAGCCACCGCCCGAGGTGATCGCGGACGCGCGAATCCAACTCGGCCTCGACAAGCCGCCCTGGTTGCAGTACGTCGACTACATGTCCCGCTTTTTCCGAGGCGACCTCGGCCTCTCGATCGGGACGTACTACCACGGGAAATCCGTCCTCTTCGAGATTTCGAACCGCCTCCCAGCGACGGTCGAGCTGTCGATCGGCTCGATGCTCGTCGCCACGGTCGTCGGGGTCGTCTCCGGACTCGTCGGCGGCGCGATGCGCGACTCCAAACTCGACGTCGCGGTCCGCCTGTACGGGACCATCATTTTCGTCATTCCGATTTTCTGGCTGGGCCTGATCTTTCAGTTGGTGTTTGCGATCGGGCTCGGGTGGTTTCCCCCGCACGGGCGGTGGCAAGGATCCGACTACCCGCGGACCGTCACCGGGATGTACACCGTCGATTCCCTTCTCGAAGGCAACCTCGATCACTTCGTCATCGCGGTCCGCCACCTCGTGCTCCCCTGCCTGACACTCGGACTGGTCTTGAGCGGATTCTTCACGAAGACCGTGCGGGCCAACATGCTGCGGACGATGACGGCCGACTACACGGAAGCCGCGCGAGCGCGCGGCGTACCCGAACGGCAGGTCGTGACCCGTCATGCGTTTCGAAACGCACTCGTCCCGGTCATCACGATCCTCGGCCTGCAATTCGCCATCCTCTTCGCGGGCGCCGTCCTCACGGAAAAGACGTTCTCAATCGACGGGATGGGCAGCCTCCTCCTCGAGTCTGTCGACTCGAAGGACATGACGATGATCCAGGGCGTCATCGTCGTCTACGCGGCGATCATCGTGCTGATCAGCCTGTTGGTCGACATTTTCGGAGCCATCATCGACCCGCGAATCCGGTTGTAGGGCCATGGGCGCTCCTGGGAAAGGCCGCCTGGAATCATGGATTCCCCGCCACTCGATTGTCGGCCGAATT
>VBLV01000010.1:0-19122 GCA_005879045.1 Methanobacteriota archaeon
CCGCGGTCGATGCGCGCGCAACCATCGTCGGAGTCATGTCGATCCCGGTGGCGCTTCCTCCAGGACCGACAAGGCCGCTGGCCAGGAACACGTCGATTCCGCCGCCGCTTCCCAAGTCGACGACGGTCTCGCCAGGCCTGAGTCGCGCGTATCGCACCGGATTTCCACTTCCAAGCCCGAGCACCGATTCGGCTGGGATTCGCGCGAGCTCTGACGAAGAATATCCGATCGCACAGCACGCGTCGTCCTGGCACGATCCGCGGCCGGTCGCCGCGATCGAGTAGCGCTCACGCACTTTCGTACGGATTGCCGCTTCGTCATCTCCCATGGTATCTACTACCGAACAGTAGTAGCGAACATTAAATACTCTCCCTCCCTTGGCCTACCAGATGTCGGAAGTCAAGGCGCGGGCAAACGCCCTTCTCCAGGAAACACTCGGACCCTCGGCCGAGAGAATTCGCAGTACGCTCCGCGATCTCGGGTTCTCTGGCTACGCCGCGGACGCATTTTGCGCGCTGGTCCGGGTCAGCGATGCGACCGCGGGCGATCTGGTCGTCAAGACTGGAATCCCGGATTCGAAGATCTACTACGCTCTCGACGAGCTGGCCGAGAAGGGACTCGTCGAAGTCCAAGAAGGAAAGCCGAAGACGTACCGGGTCGTCCCGGCGAAAGAAGTGGAGATTCGTCTAAACCGTCTCGTCGAGGCCGAATACGATCGGCGAAGGGCCGCGACCACGCGTCTGGGCTCCCTCCTCGAGCCCCTCCGTGCGGCGACGAAGTCCCCTGGGACGGACGTCGCATATATCGTGAAGGGCCTTCCGAACATTGTCGCGCGGGCGAAGGCGCTCGTCTCCTCCGCGCGGAAGGAGGTCGTGGTCCTCGCCTCCGACGAAGAGATCTTTCGCAAGCTCGAGGACGACCTCGCTCGGTCCGCCCGGCGCCGGGTCCGCATCCGGCTCGCGGTGCCGGAGATTCCCGTCATGAAAGATCTGGAGAAAGCCGCGGAGATTCGCGCGATCGTCTGTGGGTGCGTCCTCCTCGTCGTAGATGGCCAGCAAGTCCTGACGATGTCCCGGACGGCGGACGGCGACGCCTATGCGATTACGTCAACGGACCCGACGCTGGTCCAACTTGGTCTGGATTATTGGGAGAGTCCGCGCTGCTGCATCACGTGATTCGGGTCTCCCAGGCGAATCCTTCCCCTCCATAGAAAATGCGGTTCGACACAAACCGGGAATCCTCGCGAAGGGGAACGAAAAGGGACACGGTTAAATACGATGTTATACTGTATTCACTCCGGTCCCAGACGGGCCGGGCGCGCTGGATGCTTCAACCTCAAGAACTCGTGGTCGCTAGGCTGCTTCCCACGATCCGCGCGCGGTTGGCGCGGGAGCTGTTGCACACCTACAAGATGAAGCAGGTCGACGTCGCGCGGTCGATGGGGATCACGCAGGCGGCGGTGAGCCACTACAACACGCAGAGCCGCGGCGTGGACCAGGAAATGCTCCACCTCTTCCCGGAGATCAAACCGTTCGTGCATGAGCTTTCCGAGCAGATCGCCCACGGAATGACGCTTTCGGACCAAATCGCAAGCGTGAACGAGTTCTGTTCGGGCCTCATGCTGACGGCCCGGTTCTGCGAGTACCACAAGAGCATGGGGGACATCGACCCCCACTGCACGGCATGCTTCCCGTCTCCACCGCGGCCGTAGCGGTCATCTTGGCTTGCGGGATTCGTTCAAGCTCTCGATGTCCGCTTCGACCATGATCTTCGCGAGGTCCTTGAACTTGGTCTTCGGTTGCCATCCGAGGATGCGCTTCGCCTTCCGCGCGTCGCCCCGGAGGTTGTAGATCTCCGAGGGGCGGAAGTGCCTCTCGTCGATTTTCACGTGCGTCTCCCAATCCGAGATGCCAGCGACGCGGAACGCCTCTTCCACGAACTCGCGAACCGAGTGGGCCTCGCCCGTCGCCCCGACGAAGTCATCCGGTTGCTTGTGCTGGAGGATCCGCCACATCAGGTCGACGAACTCCGGGGCGTATCCCCAGTCGCGTCTCGCGTCCAGATTCCCGAGGCTGATCGTCTTCGCGAGACCGTGATGGATTTTCGCCACACCGTTGCTCACCTTGCGTGTCAAGAACTCGAGACCGCGTCTCTCGGATTCGTGATTGAACAGGATGCCGTTGGAGACGAACAGGCCGTGGGCCTCCCGGTAGTTCACGCAGGCCCAGTACGCGTAGACCTTGGCGACGCCGTACGGACTCCGGGGATGAAATGGCGTGCTCTCGTCTTGCGGCTCTCGGTCGACTTTCCCAAACATCTCGCTGGATGAGGCCTGATACACCCGTGCGTCGGGCGCATAGGCGCGGATCGCTTCGAGGACCCGCACGGCGCCGAGGCCGGTGATCTCGCCCGTGAGCACCGGTTGCACAAACGACGTTCCGACGAACGATTGGGCGGCGAGATTGTACACTTCGTCAGGGCCGGATTCCTTCACGGCCGCGTTCAACGAGGACTGGTCGATCAGGTCGCCGTCCAAGAGGGTCACATGGTCCACGAGGTGCTGGATGTTGCCGATGTTGGGAATGCTGAGGCGGCGGACGAGCCCGTGTACCTCGTACCCCTTCTTCAGGAGAAGTTCCATCAGGAACGAGCCGTCTTGGCCCGTGGCGCCCGTCACCAGGGCGGATTTCGTCATCGCCCGCAGGAACCCGTTCGCGGTCCTTTAACGGTATCGACTATCCGGACAAGGCCCGCATCTTGCTGATGAAATCCGATTCGTCGAACTCGCTCGCCCTCGATTCGCAGTCGTTCTTCATCGCGCGTAGGGTTGAGTCGTCCAGTTCGCGAATCTTCGCCGCAAAGCGGTCGGGATCCGGCGGCAACAGGAACCCGGTCTTGCCGTCGACGACCGTCTCTCGATACCCGCCCTCGTCGGTCGCGAGGACGCATTTCCCCGCCGCCATCGCTTCCACCGGCGTGATCCCGAAGTCCTCGTCCACCGCGGTGGTCAAGAACCCCCGGCAGCGTGCATACAAGTCCACGAGTCGGTCGTCCGGAATCTCTCCGAGAAGCGTCACGTTCGGCGGCGGTTTGAGCCGAGCAACGTACCGTTCCGCCATGTCCCCCAGGGCGTGCCCGCCTACCAGGATGAGTCGCTCGGCTGGCAGCCGACGGAAGACGTCGAGCTGGAGCTCGATTCTCTTCTCCGGGTACAAGCGGCTCACCGCGAGCCAGAAGTTGCCGAGTTCCTTGAACCGGTATCGGCGCGTTGCGACGGGCGGATGGATCACCCTCGCGTCGCGCCCGTAATAGCGGCGGATGCGGGCGCGCACGTTTTCGCTAATCGCGATGACATTGTCGCAATGTCGAATCGATCGACGCTCCAATCGGCTCTGTACTCCGATCCATGCGCGAGCGGCCAAACCGCCTGCCAACGAGAATCGGGCGAGCATCGCCTGTCTCTGATCGAAGAACGCGCGGGTGGGCGTGAGGCAATAGTATACGTTCGGATGGTGGCGCCGGGCGGCGTAGTGAGCCCAATTCCCGACGAGGAAATGGAAGTCGTAATCGTCCAGGCGAGCCCGGGCGAACTTCCAGCTCGCCTCGATTTGCTTGAGGGGCGGCCGTCGCACGAGAGGACCGAGGGAGATCACGTTGACGCCGGCCACCTCCAGTCGTTGGAGGATCGCCGGATCGAAGTCCGTGGTGATGAGGTCCGCGCCGAGGGATTTCGCGAGGGTCAAGGCAACGCGCTCCCCGCCTCCGATCGTCTCGAGGAAATCGTGCAGGACTGCGAGCTTCACGACCGCTTCGACCTCATTGTGGGCGGACAAACTTCCGGCGTGAGATGAACCCTTCGCCGCGGGAGCAACATGGGCGTCGCGACGCGGCTCCTAGGCCGACACCAACGGAATGTGGAATCATGCGAGGACCGCATCTTTCATCGAAACGCGGTAGGTGCGAATCCAGCGCCCGATCGTGTGGACATCCACGCGGGTCGTCACTTCTCGTTCGCGTCGCTTCGCGAGCGCGCGCGGGAGTCCCGCGTACGCATCGAGGCGCGCCCGAGCCATCGCCGCCGTCGTCTTGCCGAATCGGCCTCGGGTCGGCTGTCCCGGTTCGAGCTTTGAGCCGTTCCAAGGCAGTGGGCCTGCCACGACGCGGACCAAATTCCAGGGGATTCCCATCGACACGTACCGCCACGGATAGTTCTGGACGAGGTTCCAGACTCGATTCCGTTCGCAAAGATACGTCTTCATCGGATTCGCCGACCCGTACGAGGCCGAGTATTTGTGGTGGACGATCGCCTGCGGGGCGAAACGCGCCTCCCAGCCGGCGAAGCGCGTCCTCCATGCGAGGTCCAGGTCCTCGTAATACGCGAAGAAGTCCTCGTCGAACAGGCCGACGGAATCCAAGACGTCCTTCCGGTACAGCGCGGCTCCCGCAGAGGGTCCGAAGACGTCTAGCGCCTCATCGAACTGACCTTCATCAACCGAATTCCACCCGCGGTCCATCGCGCTCCCGTCGGGACCGATGCTCACCCCGGTCGAGTTCAAGACGTTCGGGCGGTCGATGAACACCATCTTCGAGGCGACCATGCCGACACGGTCGCCCGCCATCCGGACGAGTTCCGCGAGCCACTCCGGGTCGACGCGTGTGTCGTTGTTCAGCGTTGCAATGAAGGCGCACTCCGGATCTCGGAGCGCTTCGCGCAGGCCGGCGTTCGTGCCGCGGGCGAAGTGGAGGTTCTCAGGCAGCGGGACGAGGGTGACCTCCGGAAACTCGTCCCGAACGATGTCGCGCGAACCGTCCGTGCTCGCGTTGTCGACGACGACGACCCGATATGCGGCATACGTTTGGTGCAGGACCGACCGGAGGCACGGCCGGATGGAGTCGCGTCCGTTCCAGTTCAGGACGACGACGTGGCAGCGGCCCGCCATGCCGCCGCGGTACGCGCCCTGACGATTAGAAGCTGATGTGGATCAGAGACATGCCGACGTGTCCTCCGGCACGATATCCTTTTTTGCATCCGACGGAATCCCCGGAAGAGGCGACGGCCGTGGTAGGATCGATGGGCCTTCGGAGACCAACCTCGTGAATGCGGCCGTGGTGGACAATGGCGGCGTCCACGTTGTGGAGGCGGCGATGTGTCCGCTGTGCGGGGCCTCCGGTCGCGTCCGATACGGCCAGCTTCGAGATCGGTCCTGGGGCGCGCCCGGCACCTGGTCGTTCCGGGAGTGTGTCGCGTGCAGCCACCTATGGTTGGATCCGTGCCCCATTGCCGAGGAGATCGGGAGGCCGTATGCGTCGTATTACACGCACGGCGTGGAACGCCGGTCACCCCTCAAGGGAGACGGATTCTGGACCAAGTGCCGGAGGGGTGTGCTCGACTCCTACGGCTACCGGGGACTTGCGCATGATTCGACGGAGCGGTTCCTCGGCCAAGCCATGCGGTTCGTCCCACCGGTTTGGGAGGAGTGCGAAGAGACCGTCCATTCCGTGCCGGGTCCGCCTCGCGGTCTGCTCCTCGATATCGGATGCGGGGACGGATACTTCCTCCGGATCATGCGAGACCTCGGCTGGACTGTGCAGGGGCTGGAGCCCGATCCGAAAGCTGCGGCCTTCGCCCGTGCTTATGGCCTCGACATCATCCAGAGTCCGATCGAACGCGCGTCCCTACCCTCCAACGCGTTCGATGTCATCACGACGAGCCACGTCATCGAGCACGTCCTCGAGCCGGTCACGTTCCTCTCCCTCGCCCGCCGTGCGCTCAGGCCGGATGGGCTCCTGTACGTCTTCACACCGAACGCGGAGAGCTGGGGGCATGCAATGTTCGGCCCGTCATGGTACCCGCTCGAACCGCCCCGCCACCTCCACATTTTCCGTCCGAGGAATCTCGTCGCGTGCGCGGAGCGCGCCGGCCTCCAGGTAGTGGACGTCCGTACGACAGGCCGGCTCCATCTCTTCTTCGATGCGAGCGTGTCGATCCACAAGACCGGCCAGTATCGCTTCGATGATCCGACGATCCACGCGTCCGTCTTCGACCGATTGTTTCGAGTGACGGAGAACCTCTTGGTCCACGTGCATCCCTACGCCGGCGAGGAAATCGTGATGCGTTGCACGAACGCGGCGCGGGGCTAGCAGCATCGGATTACGCGGCGCGTGTCTTTCCAGCCATGGGTTCGAGCAGCTTGCGCATGCGGTCGACGAATCGACGGACATCGAACTCGCGCGCCCTCGCCTCGCAAGCGCCCCGCATCGCCGCGAGGGCGTCCGGGGTCGCCTCCGCCACGCAGGCCGCTAGGCGTTCGGGCGTCGCGGGCTGCAACCATCCCGTCGTCCGATGGACCACGCTCTCCCGGTATCCGCCTTCGTCGACCGCGACGACCGCCTTTCCGGACGCCATCGCCTCTACGGGCCCGAGCCCAAAGTCCTCGTCTTGCGACGTCGCGATGAGTCCACGGCAGGTGGCGTACAGGTCGCGCAGTTTCGCGTCATCGACTTCCCCGAGGAATTCCACATTCTGGGGCGGGTCGAGGGATCGGATGACCCGTTCCATGCGCACGCCCACCTGAGGACCCCCCGCGACGACCAACCGCTCCCTCGGGAGCCGGCGGAACACCTCCATCTGGAGGCCGATGCGCTTCTCATGAGAGAGCCGGTTCACGGACAACCAGAAGTCGCCGACCCGGACGAATCGGTAGCGGGCCGTGTCGACGGGCGGATAGACGACCTCGGACGTTCGCCCCAGGAATTGTCGGATTCGGCCCGACACATTTCGGCTGTTCGCGACGATGGTGTCGACCCCTTCAACAGCGGCTTCGTACTCCGGCCGTCGCCTTTCAATCCATCGGCGAGCGGCCGCCCGTCGGACCGGCGAGAGCGATCCGAGGACGGAGTCGCGCAAGTCGTAGAACACGCGGACGGGGGTGTGACAGTACCACAGGTTGGGCCGGAGTCGAGGGGCCGCAAAGACGGCCCAGTTGCCCGAAAGGACGTACACGTCGTGGTCGGGAATCGAGGCGTCGCGGAAGGCGCGCGCTTGCGCGTTCTGTCGCATCGGTGCCTTTTGAGGCACGCGCGCGATTTCGGTCGCCCGGACGGCGGGCATGCCGGCTCGCTCGGGAAGGCTTTGATCTAGGTCCGTCACGTAGAGGTCTGCGTCGAAGGCGGACGCCAGGGTCAGCACGACGCGTTCGCCCCCGCCGATGAAGCTCATGTGGTCGTGGAGGACCGCGATCCGCATGGGCCGGCGGATGCGATCGCCGGCCATAAATGCGCGCGGGTTAGCACGTTGGCGCGCAGCCCCACCCGATCCAGTAGAGTCGCGCGTACCCGTTGTCGAAGACCTTGATGAACGGCGCCGAGTCGAACTTCGCGATCACCGCCGGATCCATCGGGGCGGCCGTTTCCCAAGGCGTGAGCCGCACGCCCGCTTCCATGTCCCGATCGATCCACACATAGGTCCCATTTTTCACCCCGGACGGCGAAGGGATGTCCGAGAGGCCTGCAAATGGCACGTTCGCAAATTCCGGCAAGAACGGATCCCGTGTCCGATCCCAGGTCGCGTTGATTCCCCCGAATCCGAAGACCGTCGTCGACCCTTGGTGGTCCGACACGACGAGTCCGCTCACATGGTCCCTCGCCCAGTATGCGGGGTCCACGGCGGAAGGGATCGTCCCCTCTCTCCAGCCTGCGAGCGTCGACGGGGGCGGGATGCCGGCGACCGCGTTGGCGGCGAGGAGGACGCTACACACCCCGAGGGCGAGGGTCCGTTTCCCACCGCTAAGGCCCGCGAGGTCCAAGAGGCGGAAGAACCCGATTCCCGCAAAGATCGCAAGGGGGACCATCAGGTATTCCGCGTGGCGATACGGAATCAATACGCGAGGAGCCACGGCGATTCCCACTACTGCGGAGCCGAGGAGGGCGACGAACCAACCATTCACCTGAAGGCCGTCGGCGAGGAAATCGACGAATCGGCGACCCGATGCCGCGAACGACAACAGGAGGACGAGCGGGACGAAGTAGAGGAGCCCGGTCGCGGGCACCCGAAACGTCGTCCCCGGGACCCCGACGACGACCGAGACCACTCCGATTATGAAGATGGTCCCCACGGCCGCGGCGTAGGCGCTCGCAGGGCGGCGGAGCGCCGGATACGTCGGCCGATACCGCCAGGCGACGCGGCTTCGTGCGAAGATGATCCCTCCGAGGAGGAGAAGGCCCGCCGGAAACAGGGCGAGGAAGGCCCACCAAGGCTGGATGTTCACGTCTGGCAGGATCGATTCTCGAAACGTCGTCGCGTACCCGAGCCAGTATGCAAACGTGCCCGCGAGGAGGACGCTCGCGAACATCACCTCGCGTTTCGCTCCCGCGGTCCATCGCCAAGGACGGGCGAGCCCCTCGAGGACGATCGCCCCGAAGACCATGATGAGGAAGAAGTAAAGGGACAGGTGATGCGTCGCGATGAGCGTCGCGGTCACCAGGAGAAGCGGCACCATCGCGCGGCCGTCCGTCCGAAGCCGCACGAAGCACAGGAGACCGGCGAGGGCGAGCAACTCCCCGACGGTTGCGGGCGCTGTGTGCGCTGCCGTGTACGCCACCGGAATCGCACCGGCCAGGAATGCGGCCGCGAACAGGGCGAAGCGGTCGTCCGCGGTCATCCGATGCGCGACTAGGAACATCGGAAGGACCCCGAGGGCACCGAGGATGGGGACGAGCAGGTTGATCGTCGTCGGCACATCGAGCCCGCCGAGGTCAACGAAGCCCGCTTGGGCGAAGAACATTCCCGGGAAATACGGATAGGTGACGCCCCATCCGTAGTAGGTCGTCGAGAGATGATCGCCCCGGACGAGCGCTCGCAAGATCGAAAAGTACTCGCCCGTGTCGGAGCCCCAGTAGAGAAAAGACCAAAGCGGCAAGAGCCGCACCGCGATCGAGACGAGCGCGACCGCGGCCAGCGCGACGGCGTTCGACTTCCTCATTCGCTCGCGAACCGCCCCCCGCTACTAAAGGGTTTACGAGAAACCCGCAGCCGCGCTAATCAACGACTATTTGAGAAGCGTCGATCCCGTTTTCGAGGCGGAGTGGGCGCAGTTTTCGTAGAAGTCATAGAGAGAGAAGATGCCCGATGTCTTCTCGACTGCATTCCTCGCCGCGCGAAAAACATCTACCCTCCGGTCGTCCAGAAGGACGTAGAAGTACCGTTCCCCTTTGAACGGATCGAGCGAGAGCGAGCCGATCAGGGCTTGGAACCGAGTCGGAAAATGCCATCGACCGCCCAGCCTCCGAACGAGTACCTCACCGAGATAAGTGCCAAACCCGAACACGGCACTCTCGTATCTTCTCTGTTCTCTCCGAACGGCGTCCCTGAAACGCTCGCCGAGGAGACGGTCGATGATTTGAAGATCTTCTGGCCGGTACTCTGAGATGTCCCAGCCCGTGACGTTGCGGGTGTTCTCAATGACATTATTCCTGGCCTTGGTGAGCAATTCGTTGAGGCGAGGCCGATGCGTCTGTTCGCTCATGCTGGGCCTTGCGAGTAACTGGGGATGGTAGAGCACAAACCTTTGTAGTATTTTTGCCGCCCCAATGACTAAAGGGTTACCGCGGTTCGTCGCACGTCCGGAAAACATTGACGCAAACTATTTCTCCGCGGCCCTTGTGTCCCGCGCGATGGCGCGCCGCTGCCCCGAGTGTTACGCCGAGCTTCCCGAGGACGCGGTGTGGGTGTGCCCGACGTGCGGCTACACCCTCCGGACTCCCGCGGCCGCGAAGGCGGGCATCGTGTTCATGGTCCTCGGCTTAGTCCTCTTGGGAGCCTTCGTGTACGGCCCGGACCGGATCGGCCTGACCTCGGGTCTCGTGCCAACGGACCTCGCCAACTTGACGATCGCGAACTTCCCGCTCCTGGTCCTCGGCACGTTCGGGATCGGCGCGTTCCTCGTCGCAGCCGCCGCGTTGAAAATCCGATCGGAGCACGCGCGGGTCGCGGCCGCCTAGAAGAAATCGTCGAGCTTCAGATCCTGCGTCTTGTCGTTCGTGAACAACGACGTGATCGCGTCCTCGATGAGGTCGATCCGCTGACGGAGATAGTTCGACACTTCAAACTGCTGACTGATGCGCTTCGAGATCTCGAGGTACTTCTTCACGGAGCTTTCGTGGACCGTCAGCGTGAGGTTCCCGCCGCAGGCGAGGCATTTTCCGCGGAGCGGGATCCGGCGGTACTTCTCCCCGCACTTCGTGCAGCGGACCTGCTGGCTCGAGAACGCCTTCAGATTTCCGATCAAGTCCGGGAGGAAATGGTGGACCACGATCCGCGCAACGACGTCGTTCGGGTCGACCGCGCGGATTCGCAGCGCGAGCTCGAGCTGCTTGTCGATCTTCTCGGCCATCGAGCCCTCGCCGTACGCCGACGCGAGGGGACCTTGCGCCACATCGGATGTCTCGTGGGTGTACACGAACCCTTCGTACTGCAAGACGCTCCCGATCCGCTTGCTCACGGTATCGATCTGCGGCTCGATTTCTTTTGGGTGCACGAATCGCTCCGCGGCCTCGTAGAGTGATGTCGGATAAACAGGCATGACGTCGAGGTTGTGGGCCTCCTTGTCGATCTCGTTCGGGTCGATGCGCGTCGTGAGGACGAGCGGTGCGTCCATGAGCCCGCCGCGTTTGTCCGGGAGAAAGGCACGCGAGAAGTTGACCAGACAATCGAGGAGGAGGATCACCGAATCCTCGTCGCCGTCACAGTTCCGTCGACGGGCCGCAATCAGGTACGGATGGGCGAAGCACGCGTTCGCATCGGTGAATCCAACGATGCGCGCGAGGACGCCTCCGCTGGTGTGCGGCGCGAGCGTCACGACGAGGTGGCCCAGCAAGTCCTCGGGCGACTTCGCCTCGTAGAACCGGCCGAGGCCGTAGAGCCGCTCCAGGAGGTCGTCAATGAACCCCGCCACGCGGACCAGGTACTCGCCGCACGACCGTGCGACCACGATGTCCTGCGGTCGCAGCTCGACGGTCTGGTCCTTCTGCTCCAGGGGACGGCCGTTTCGGTCCCGGGTATACCCAAGGCGTCGGGTGGTCTCGACGGAGATCCCCACTTCCTCTGGAGTGAAGTGCGTCAGCGGCAGGTTCGTCATATCGAACCGCGTTGTGCCGTCCTTGAATACGTAGACGTCATGTTTCGCCCGGAGGATGCCTTTCTCGATCGGCTCCGGGGTCTTCGTCCTCGAGATCATTCCCTGGACGGCCTTGATGTCCGCCGGCTTCGACTCGCCCGTCCGGTCGAGCGCGGTCCGGAGGACGTCGGCGAGGGGGATGCGCTGCCGCGTCGGCCCATTTCGGGACACCGTGTGTCCCCCGCACGAGCACTTGGGGAGGAACCACCGCTTCCCGCACGAGGCGCAGATTCGCAGGCCGACCTCGACTTCGATCGTCTCCTTCACGGCCGCATCGAGCAGGAGACGCTGGGCGCCTCCCTCGTGGCCGATCGGGAAGAGCGAGTGGGGCGCGGGCTGCATCTTTCGCGGGGCCGATTTCTCCGGGCGAGCCATGCGGGCGCCGATTCGAGTGGGGCCGCGGGCTTTCACGGGGAATCCGGCGAGCTCCGACACGAACGTCAGCGGATCCGTGCTCGTCGGAGCCGGGGCGAGCCGCATCGCCAGCCCGGGCTCGATGCCCAGCGCCGCGAGGAGAGCCGCGGTGTGCCGGTCCACGACGACGTGATCGCCCTGGACGCGGTACGTCGCCCCGAGCCGCACGAGCCACTCCCGCGGCTCCTCGTCACCCGGCACGACGAGATGCCCGTCCTCGATCCGTCCCTGGGCCGCGATGAGTTCGCGAAGGCGAGTCAATTCCTCCACGGTGAAATCGTGGAAGAACAGGTTGTGCCGCGGGTGGAGGGGAATCCCGAAGTCCCGAGACCAAGCGACCGCTTGAGGGCCGTCGACATCTTCCCAGCCATCCGGCAGTTCGCCGAGCTTCGCGCGTAGGAGCGCGGCGTACCACTCGAGCGAGAACGCGCCCGGCATCAGCACATGATTGTTCTCGAGGAACTCCCCGAACGGAACGAGAATTTCTCCCAGGTCCGCGATGACCCGGACCCGAGGCGTGAGGCGTTTCGCGGTTTCGGCGTCGGTGACCTCGATGAAATCTCCTGAATCGAGGACGACCAGCGGTCCCTCGATCCGGTCACAGGGCGTGACGGCTCCCGCCTTTCCCGGGCGCTCCGTCTTGATCTGTGTGCCGACCGCGATGAAGTCGTCGAGGATGTGCATCGTTGCCGGATGCAAGGCGAGCGCGGCGAGTCCCGTCGCGCGCGTCCGACCGTACCGGAGGCGAAGGCCGCCGGGCCGACTCGGATGGCACAGCACCGGCCGACCCGCGACGATGTTCTGGATGAACACCTCGCTCGGCTCCACACCCAATTCGTCTTTCATCTCCTCGGGCCGCGATTCTTTCTGGGCGAGGTATTCGTCGATGAACTCCCAGCCGTCGATCCGGAGCTTCTTCACGTGCTTCTGAATCTTCGGCGCTTTCAGGCACATGCCGTCCGCGATGACGAGGCACGCGCCGCCGCGGATTCGGTTCGTCTCGATTCGCGGGAGGTCACGATGCCCGCTGATCTCCGCGTCCTCCGTCGACACGATCAACGAGATTTCCTCGTCGGAGGGCGTGTACTGGAGATGTTGGGCCTGGCGGTACAGCGGGATTTCCTCCTTGAACCGCTCGACCTCTTCCCGCGTCGGAAGGTAACGTCCGAGGCCAAGCTCCCGCCGCACGATGTCCGCGATGAGGACGCTCAGGGCCTGTCCGGTCCCGCCGGCCGAGCGGATCGGACCGGCGTAGGACAGATCGACGTACGACGAGCCGTCGCGGTTCCGCTTGATCTTCACCCCGGCGAGCCCTTCGAGCGGCGCGACGAGAATCCCTTCGGTCAAGATGGCGAGGCCCACCCGCACGGCCCGCTCCACCGCTTTCTCTTTGCTCGTCGCGGGTCGCACCGCCATCTCCTTCGCCACAAGAATCGCCAGCTCTTCGCGATCGTGGGTCTTCGAGAGCTCGCGGATCCGCCGCGCCACGCCGTCCACCTCGTAGTTCTCGAGGAGCCGTTCGACTCGGGACGCGAGGTCGTCCGTCAGAGGGATCTCGACGTCCAATTCCGGATCGAAACCTCGCGTGCGCGCGGCCCGGGCGATCGCGTAGGTGTCCTGGACTTGCTTCAGAAGACCGGCGAAGTAGGCGCGGACCTCTTCTGAAACGACAGGCGTACCCATTCCATCCCTTCGAGAACGAGAGCGGCGGGCCGTATCCGGCGTACCTCGTATATGCCTTTGTGTGGCGTCTCACGCGGACCCGCGAATCTTCACGTGTGAAGCTTTATCGCCCTCGGATGTCGTGAACGCATCGGCGATGTTGCAGGTCAAGGATCCGGGCGCGTTCCAGGAGTCGGTCGTGCAAGCGAAAGAGCCGACCGTCGTCATGTTTTGGGCGACCTGGTGTCCGTTCTGTCGGCGGTTCAAACAGGAGTTCGAGAAGCTCGCCTCATCGCAGCCTTGGCGGTTCGCAGCCGTGTACCTCGACGACGAGGACAATCCGCTATGGGAAGATTACGCGGTCGAGGTCGTCCCGACCCTCGCGTTGTTCCGCGGTGGCAAACTCGTCGACCGCCTCGATGGAGTCCTCGGCTACGGGATCGACCGAAAGATGGTCGACGACTTCGTCCGCCGGCTCCAACCCGGACTCTCCTGAGCGATTCGATTTCGGGCCTGATTCTCAGGGCGGCACGTTTATCGGGCTCCCGCCAGGATGAAATCGCGTGCGTAAGATTCGAAGCGGAATCTACGGACTCAACCCGCTGTTGGACGGCGGCGTGAACGAGAACAGCACGACCGTCGTCATCGGCCGATCCGGCGCGGGCAAGACGACCCTCGCCACCCAGTTCATCCGCCGCGGCTTGCAGGACGGCCAGGAAGGCGTCTTCGTCTCGCTCGACGAGAACAAGGAACAGATCATCCGCGAGGCGGTCGAGATGGGATGGTCCGACATCCTCGACTATCTCGACAACGAGCTCCTCGTCTTCATCGATGCGTCCGGCCGAGAGTTTTCGAATTTCATCCGGAAAGAATTGCCGGCGTTCGTCGCGGACTGGAAGGGCAGCAACGCCCGGATCGTCGTCGACCCGCTGACGCCGGTCCTCTGGTCCACGAAAGATCTCTACGAGCAACGCGACTTGATCGGCTACATGTTCAAACAGACCCGAAAGGTCGGGACCGTCCTGTGTACGCTCGAGGAACATGGCCCCGGGGATCTCGCGGGTCCGGAGACCGTGATCCCGATGTACCTGGCGGACTGCGTCGTCCACCTGAAGTTCAACAGCGACCACGCGAACCCGTCGCGGCTCCTGAACATCGTGAAGTGCCGAAACAGCCGCCACAGTCCGTCGGCGCACGCCTTCCAGATTGTCCGCGGCCTCGGGATTGTGATCGAAGGGGTCGACGGCCGAAAGGTGGCCTCGGCGAAGGCTCCGTCGCAGCTCCGTCAGCTCCTGCTCACGCGTGCGATGCCGAAGAACGTGCGGGACGCGCTCGAGAAATCCCTCGACGGGCTCACGGACGAGGACTTCCGCAGCCTGAAGCCGGAGCAAGTCCTCGAACTGATCATCCAGGAGTATCAGGGGGCGTGAGGTGGCCCGCGGGCTCGGGCGCGCCCTGCAACGGGCCGTGTCCCGCGAAGGCGCCGAGATCGACTTGGAAGGAGAGGGTCGCAGCCTCGCGAACGCGCGACGGCGTCAGGTGTTCCGATACTTGTGCCTTCGACCGTGCGCCCACATTGGCGAGATCAGTCGAGAGCTGAAGATGTCCCCGTCGACGGTGCGCTGGCACACGTGGGACCTGACGCAGAACCGGTACCTCCAGTCGGAGGGCGTGAGCCTCTTTCCGGCGGGGCTCATCGATCCGGCGGACGTGTCGATGTTCGCGGCGCTCGCGTCGGCGGGTCGCGCAACGGTCCTCGCCGCCGTGTTCGACGTACCCGGCATCTCGTTTCAGGACATCGCATCGCGGGTGGGGCTCACCCGGCAGTCCGTGAGCAAGGTCGCCTCGGAACTCGCTGAATTCGGTCTCGTGCGCCTCGTCGACGACGGCCGCTTCCGTCGCGTGTATTCGACGGACCTGCTTTCACGCAAGCGAGAAGCCAATCGGGGCCGCACCAACGTTTTCGAGGAGGCGGTCCTCCGTCGCCTCATGGATGAAGGCCTCGCGCCGGAACTCGTGCGCCGGGAGGAAACGAGGTTGCTCGTCCGCTTCGGCACGGGCGCGCAGCGGGTCCTCTTGGAGGTTCCCGTCGATCCGTACGCGACCGCGTGGAAGACGACGGCCAGATCGGACATGTTAACCGATTGAATAGACGGCGTGATACGGACGATATAAGGCCCTTTAAGTAGCAGACGGACCCCCGCTCGACGATGGACGAAAGCTATCTCGAGTGGCTGATCGGACTTCCGGGATTCGGCGAGGAGAAGGCCCGCCGCGTCGCGGAGCGATTCCCTTCGTTCGAGCAGCTACGCGCCGCGACCCGCGAGGGACTGAGCGCGGTCGAGGGCGTGACGTCCGCGGACCTCGAGACACTCATCGGGCTTCTCTCGGACGGGTCGGGACGGGACGCGCCTGGCGAGCTCTTCCTCTGCCCCGAATGCGGGTCGTTCGTCGGGAACGCGGCGACAACGTGTCCGTTCTGCGGCGTGGAATTCGATGCCTCCGCGGACTCGGGATTGTCGGAACAGATCGACGATTTCGTCGCCGAGGAAGACGCCCCCGCTCGGATGTGCCTCACGTGTGGCGCGGGGATGGGCCTCGACGCGATGAAGTGCGGCATGTGCGGTCGTCAATACACCTCCGAAGAACTCGCGCTGCTCCCCGGATTCCAGCCGAGCCTCGACGAGAGCTCGCCCTTCTGTCCGCGATGCGGCGGATACCTTTTCTCCGATGAGACCGAATGCGCGATCTGCGGCACCGCGGTGACCACGGCCAAGCCGACCATCCCGACCGCGAACGCGAAAGGCGTTGTGAAAGACTTCCTGACGCGCTGGCAGCGGATTGCCCAGGCCGTCCCCGCCCTCTCGGAGACGGACCGGCTCCAGGAAGAGCTCGAGCACTACGACCGTCTCATCGAGGTCGACGCCACGTTGGAGAGGGCCTGGGTGAACCGGGCGAGAATCCTCGAGAAGCTGGGCCGTCCGGCGGAAGCCGCGGACTCTCTCTCGAAAGCCGCGGACCTGAACCCGACGAAAGACGACGAATATCGTCTGGAGGTGCAGAACATCCTTCGCTCGACCGCCGATGCGTCGGCCCTCCCTGCGCGCTGGCAACAGCCGGCCGCCACCGCCGCGCCCAAGGCCGTCGACACGCGTCTCGTCGAGGCGCTCAGCCACTATGACTCCCTGCTTCGCGCGGACCCTTCCTTGATTGTGGCCTGGCGGACGAAGGGTGAAATCCTCGACCGACTCGGCCGTCCCGACGACGCCCGGGATTGTTTCGAACGGGCGGACCGGCTCGAGCGGACGGAGGGCCGATCCCTCCAGGCGGCGGTCTCCGGCCTGCGGTCCAGCGGCCTCGCGACCTCCGGTCCCGCCGGGAGTGGCCATGTGAACGGTCGCGTCAGTGGGACCCGCGCGGGCCGGACGAACGGCCGTACGAATGGGCGGACAAACGGTCGAGTCAATGGCCTCGCGGAAGGCCGGGTGAACGGTCTGACGACGGGAGCGGTCAACGGCCTGACGTTCGGCAAGGGCGCGACGAACGGCCTCGTCAACGGAAACGGATTCACGAACGGCCGCCGGGGTCGCTACGGCCCCCCGCGGATTCCGGCGCAACCGCACTGGTCTCGCTCGGTCGTCGGGATTGCCGCCGTCGTGGCCCTCATGGTGATCGTCCCAATCCTCGCCAGCATGCTTTCGCCGTCGCCCGGAGGCCCGTCCTCCATCATCCGGATCGACGGGGACTTCAGCGACTGGGCGCCGTTCCCGGCGTACGCCGACTCGCCGACGGACCAAGTCCAGAACCCGGGCGTCAATCTGCTCGACGTGAAAGTGGCGACGCAGAATCAGAACTTGTTCGTGAACGCGCGGGTCCAAGGCCTCCTGTTCCAAGGGTCCGGTTCGAACGAGACGGACAGCGTCTTCGTGTTCCTGGACGAGGACAACAACCGGAACACCGGCTATCCGATTGGCGACCTCGGCGCGGACGCGATGGTCGAGATATACGGATGGCGCGACTATCGGGGCCTTCAGCACGGGGTCGACAGCTTCCGCTTCAACGAAACCGGGACGCCCCGGTCCAACGATTGGCGGCGGTTCGTGTCGGGCGGTTCCGCCGACGCCGCGGTCAACGGCCAGCAACTCGAATTCCGCACGACGGCCGCCGATCCCGCGAAGACGCGAATCCTCGTGTACGCCGCGGACAACCTCGGAGACCGCGACGCGGCGGATGGCTCCGTGGTGCCGAGCCGCCCGACGGTCGTGCTGGGCCAGCAGACCGTGGCGCCTGACGTGGTCGCCGGCCCGAGCGTCGCGTTCCTTCGAGTCACGATGAGTCCGATGGGCGGTTCGCCGCGCCTGGCCGCGCTGAACGTCACCCGCTTGGGCACCTCGACGGATGCGGTCGACCTCTCTCTGTACCGGGACGACGGCAGCGGCGCCCTCGATGCAGCGGACCCGTTCCTTTCGAACGTCTCTATGACCGGCACAGGCGCGAGCCTCCCGATGAACGAGGTCGTCGCGTCTCCCGAAGTCCTCTGGGTCCAAGCCCGGTGGGCAAACCTCACGCCGACGTCCACGTTCGGGCTGTCCGTCGCCGGGATCGTCTCGAATGGGACCGTGAGCTTCCAGCCGCCGGAGACAGGGCTCGTCTATCTCGGGGCGGCGCCGACGAACCTCCGGGTCGATGGCGCCTTCGGGGACTGGCGCGGCCGCCCGTACGGCCAGGACATCCTCGGAGACGTGACGAACCGGACGGGCGCACCGGAGTATGATGCGAACGTGGACCTCGTCGCGACGGCGGTCGACCTGGGGACAAACTTCACGGGATACGTCCGCGTGGACGGCCGCCTCCTCGGCGGGCAAGACATTCCGACGACGCGCAGCCGGACCTACCCGGTCGCCGTCGACACGGACCTCGACACCGTTCCGGATGCCGTCGAAAGCCTGCTCGGGCCGAACCTGACCCGGGACTTCAACAACGACAACGTCACAGACGACCGGACCAACAGCGACGTCGATGGCGACGGGATCCCGGACTATCCAGCCGGACCGGACTGCTGGCTCAACACGACGATCCCCTCCTGGTATCCGCCCCCGTACGCGGGCCGGAGCGTGTCCCGATACATTTGCCCGATCGGGTTGCCGCCCGAGGAAGGGGTGGACGTCGTGTACGCCTACATCGACGCGGACAACTCGAGCGCGACCGGCCTGCGGTCCGATGTCCAAGGCCGGACCTACGGGTTCGATTATGCGATCGCCGTGATCGGTCGGAACGGCGCCGTCAACTCGAGCGGTCTGTATGCGTTCGTGCCGGCCCGCGCGAACCCGTGGAACTTCGTGCGGTCGATTGATGTCGCGTTGGACGCCCACCGGATGGAATTCTCCGTGAACGCGAGCGCACTCGCGCTGACCGCGGGGTACCAAGTCGTCTACTTCGCCTCGGACTGGCGCCTCGGGTACGATGTCGCGTTGCCCGACGCCGCCGTCGCCCGGTTCCCGATCGCCGCTCAGGCCGCAACGAACGCCGTGATCAACGAGGTCTCGCCCCAGCCGAACCCGGAGTGGGTGGAGCTGGCGAACCCCACCGCGACTCCGATTTCCTTGAACGGCTGGAACCTCGCGCTGAACAAGGGGGGCAAAGTCACGGTCATCTTCACATTCACGACGCAGAACCTCGGTGCCTGGGGATCTGGGCTCGAGTACCTTTCAGTCGTCCTACCGAAGAACTCGCTTCCGAACGGGAACGTACAGCTCCAGCTGCTCCAAGGGACCGCGGTCGTCGACCAGACGACGTACTCTCCGAGTGTTGGCAGCAGCCAAACGTGGGCGCGATTCAAGGATCCGATCACCGGACGGCCGATGGACACGAA
>VBLV01000010.1:19140-30799 GCA_005879045.1 Methanobacteriota archaeon
GACTTCTACGTCTCGCTGTCTCCGTCTCCGGCTCGCGGAAACGATCGCCACCGACCGACCATCTCGGTCATCAAGACGCAGAACCGGGTCATCGCGGCGCCGGGCGATTTGATCACATACACGTTGTATTACAACAACACCGACACCGGGATGGCGAAGACCGCCTGGATCAACGATACGCTGCCTTCGGGCGTCGTCTTCTCGTCCTCTAGCATTCCGTACAGCTACATCATCGGGCCGACGTACGGCTGGGCCTTGACGAACGTCATGCCGGGGGCCCATTCCTTCACGGTCACCGCCCAGGTCAGCGCGACGACGACGGACGGACAAATCCTCCGGAACACGGTCACCCTGGACTATACTGATCAGCTCTCCCGACCCCTGACTCGGACCCGCGGATGGGCGAACGCCACCGTGTCGCGACCGACGATCACAGTCGTGAAGACGGCGAGCCCATCGAACGCGAAGGCCGGGGATCTCGTGACGTTCACGATCTACTACAATAACACAGGCTCCGTCGCGGCGGGCACGGTCACGATCAAGGACAGCTTGCCCAGCGGCTTCGACTACGTCAGCGCGAATCCCGTGCCGACCTGGATGAACGGCCGGACGTTCTATTGGAACTTCACCGCCGTCGCACCGGGCCCGCACCGCCTGACGATGAGCGCCCGGGTGAACTCGACCTTCAGCGGGACACAGCTCGTGAACTGGGCGTTCCTGAACTATACGACGATCGGCGGCTACTCGCTCATCGGCAGCACGTCCTCGGTCACCGTCGCGATTCCGGAGCTGTCCGACATGATCTTCGTCGCCATCGTCCCGATGATCATCCTCGGATTGAAGCTCCGCGCGAAGCGGCGCGAGAAGGAATAGAGAGTGGCTGACAGCGTTCCAAGGACCAACGGCCGTTAGAACGGCACGGTTCGTCGTCCACCACAAGGATGGACGGCTAGCGTGCCTAGGTCGTCGGCCCAAGCCCTCCTCAAAGGAAGGCAGGCTTCGCGCAGGCTCGCGCACTGCACTACCGCAGGGAACGTGGGCGGGCTTAACTTCCGGGTTCGGGATGGGACCGGGTGTATCCCCGCCGCTTTGGCCGTCAAACCACTGCTGAGGCGGCCGAGAGGCTGCGCGATATATCAGGATTTCGATGGGCCGACGCCTAGCGGGCAACGCCCAGGACCGCGACGAGCACGTTCCCCGCGAAGAAAGCCAGAAGGAAGCCGCCCAGGAGGGGGACCATGAACGGGATCCATGGGGTGACCCACGCTCGCCGGATTCCGGCGGCACGCAGCTTGAGGATCTCCGGCATCGGGTCCAAATCGCGCTTCGGACGCAGGACGACCACGTGCTCGCCTCGGTCCGTGATTCGTTCCATCAGCCTCACGTGTTTCGGGAACGGATCCAGCGGCGCCCGATAGCCGAGGAACGACTGGATCCCGACGTCGCCGCGGGTGACATTGTAGATGAACAGACCGAGGGGGACGACCAGTTGGAGGACGGCGGCGTCCACAAGGACGACGAACGAGAACGGGAATAACGTCTGGAACGCGGGTTGGACTCTCGGGTCTGCGGTGAATACCGGGAACGGCGATGCGTTGGGATACGTCGGAACCAGCAACGTGAGCGCCATGAGGCATTTCGCATCCGCCCCGCCGGCGAGGAGCCGAGCCCGGAGCATCAGCTGGTACAGGACAAGCATCACGGGCATCGACGCCAGCTCAACGATGGGAACGGAACTGGCGACGATTCCCGCGGACCCGAGCGGGGTGATCCACAATGCGGCGGCCGCGAGGAACAATCCAATCCGACCCGGTCGGGGGTGGAAACCATCTTCATCGAAGAGCGGCCGGCCGAAGAAGACGGCGTAGAACAGAACTGCCGCGGAACCCGCGAGCGACCACATCGGCCACGGCGCCGATTCGACCCAGAGTTCCACGGCGAGGACGAACAGTCCGAGGGTTCCCAAACCGATCCACAGCGGGTTGCGGACGCGTCGCGTCCGCAGATCGGAGGCTGCCGCGACCACCAGGAACGCGGCGCCGGCCGCGAGTCGCGTCGCCGCGAACGCGTCCACGCCGCCGCATCCCTGCGACGTTATTTCAAGGGTTGCGTGCGACGCGACATGGGTCGCAAGACTGCGTTTTTCTCGGTAACGACTAAATAGACCTTAACGAATAGCGCAAATTGCCGGAGGATTTTCTCGAATCTCTCCGAGGACCGTCATGATAGAACCACGGCGAATGAAGGTGAAAGTCTGCCTCGTCGGGGAGCACGCCGTGGGCAAGACCTCACTCATCAAGCGTTACGTGCTGAATGAGTACGACGATCGGTACATCGTGACGCTCGGTGCGAAAGTCTCAAAGAAGGAACTCGCCCTCAATCCGAAAAGCGGGGACGCGATCCAGATGGACATGACGATCTGGGACATCATGGGATCGAAGGGATTCCGCGAGCTCCTTCGAGAGGCGTACTTCCACGGGGCCCAAGGCATCCTCGCCGTGGCCGACATCACTCGATACGACACGCTCGAGGACCTCGACTCGTGGGTCGAGTCCGTGTTCCGAACCGTCGGCGAAATCCCGGTCGCGTTCGCGATCAACAAGACGGACCTGAAGGACCAAGCCGCGTTCGGCGAGGAGCAGGTAAAACAAGCGACCGAGGCGTTTGAGGCACCGTACTTCTTCAGTTCGGCGAAGACAGGGGAGAACGTCGAGCTCGTCTTCCGGACGCTCGGCGAAACAATCGCGAAGGCCGCGGCGAAGTCTGCGTCGCCGTAGCCCGCCGCTCTTCTCCTCGATTTCAGCGCGCGTCTGTTGTGTATCGGCCCACCGCCATAGCCTCAAGTAGCCGGCCCATTCTCCGCCCCTCCGTGTCCGGTCCCGGACCCGGGTCGGCTTCCGTTCGCGTGCGGGTGACTCGGGACCTCGGCCTGTTCGACATCACGATGGCGGCACTCGGAGCGATGGTCGGCGCCGCGATTTTCCTCCTGGTCGGCGCGGCATACGCGGTCGCTGGACCCTTCGTTTTGCTGAGCCTCGCCGTCGCCGCACTCGTCGCGGCCCTCGCCGGCATGGCGTACGCCGAGCTCGCTTCGGGCCGGCCCGATGCTTCGGGCGGCGCGTACGTTTGGGTGAGGAGCGCGTTGCCCGCCCCGAGTGGATTTGTCAGCGGCTGGCTCTCCTGGGGTGGCCACATGGCCGCGTCCGCGCTGAGCGCGCTCGGTCTCGGGATCTTCCTCGTCGAACTCGTCCGCCCCTCCGAGGAGGCATCGTTCTTCGGCCCGAACCCGCTCGAGGTCAGCCTCGTCGCCCTTGCGGTCCTCGCCCTCTCCGCGATCGCGCACTTCGCGCGAGTCCACCTCCCCATCCGCGCGCTCGGTCGGTTGACGTTGGCGAAAATCCTCTTGATCGTCCTCGTCACGGTCCTCGGGGTCGTTTCCGTCTTCCAACCGGGTCCTCCGCGAGGCTTCGCGGTCGGCGCCCCGGTCTCCTCGCTCGACCTGATGCTCGGGGCCGGGGTCCTCTTCATCGCCTTCCAGGGCTTCGAAGTCGTCGCGCAGCTGTCCGACCAGGTGAAGCACCCCGAGAGCAGCGTGCCCCGCGGCGTATTCCTCGCGCTGTTGCTCGCGTTCCTCGTGTACGGCGGCTTCTTCCTGGCGGTGCTCGGGAACGTGCCGAGCGACAAACTGTCCGGATGGCCTGGGTGCGCGGCCTGCTTCGGCGGATCGGAAGACATGGTCCTCTCGGGCGTCCGGCATTTCGTCGGCCAGCCGTACGTGAGGGTCATCGTGTTGATCATCGGAATCGTCTCGATGTACGGCGCCTTGAACTCGAACCTGACCGCGGCGATCAAGACATCGTTCAGCATGGCCCGCGACCGCCTCCTTCCCGGGAGCTTCGCCCGCATCGGGGGACGGGAAGTGCCCCCCGCCGCGGTCGCCCTCACCTTCGTCGGCGCGGGGTTCCTCGTATTCCTTACGATCGAGACGATCGCGATCCTTGCGAGCCTTGCGTTCCTCGGTCTGTTCGCGTTCGTGCATGCGTCCGTCGTCGCCCTGCGCCGCGGCGAGAGACGGAGCGCGCCGGGATTCCGGGTGCCGCTCGTGCCCGCGGTCCCCATGGCCGCGGTCGCACTGAACCTCGCTCTCGGTGCGCTCTTGTGGAACTATCCTGCGAGGAGTGACGCGCCAATCCCCCCGGGGATGCTCGCCACATTGCTCGGCGGCGTATGGCTCGCGATTGGGCTCGCGTACCACTGGGTCGGGGGCCGCCGCGCCGCCGGTGGTCTGGCTCCGGCTGCTTCGGGCGCAGAGGTGCGCGATATCCTCGCGACGTCGGAAGACCATGTGGAGCTCGAGCGGTACCGGGTCTTCCTTCCCCTCCGGGAGTTCGAGGACGAGGCGCTCGTGGAACTCGGCGCCCGGATCGCCCGCGCGAAGAACGCGGAGCTGAGCCTCCTGCATGTCGTGGAGATTCCCAGGAACCTGCCGCCCAAGGCGATCCGGTTCCGCTACGTGGACGACCGGATTCGAGGGTTGCAGCGCCTCGCCCGGATCGGAGAGCACATGGGTGTCGACACCCGTCCGGTCGTCAAGATCGGCCACAAAGTCTACGAGATCATCTTGGACACGATCCGCGAGGAGGCGGTGAACCTCCTGGTCATGGGATGGCGGGGCGAGCGGATCGAAGGGGACCGTCGGGTGCTCGGGAGCAACATCGACTACCTGATCGAGAACGCGCCGTGCGACGTGATCGTGTTCAAGACCCAGGGGTTCCGGAGGCCCCTGCGCCGGATCGTCGTCCTCACGAGCCCGATCTGGAGTCTCGAAGGGATCGACGACCTCGCGTTGATCCTGGCCGCAGAAGACCATCCGATCGTCGAGGTCGTGGCGCTCGCCAGCGACCCTTCGGAAGCGGAACGCCTGAAGCAGGAGAGTACGCGGTTCGAAGGTCGCGCACACGAACGCGGCGTGACGGTCGAACCGAAGGTCATCTATTCGACCCAGTGGGAGTCGGAGGCGCTCCGCGAGAGCGCGGAGGCGTCTCTGCTGATGATCCGCGCGACGTCTCCGGGCGGCCTCCGGAAGTTCGCCCTCGGTCCGGTCGAGGACCGGATCGTCAAGTTGGCGAAGTGCCCGGTCCTCATCCTGCGGAAGGGGACGTAAGGAGCGAAGGGGAGAGTCCCTTCGTGAGCGAATAAAATGGCGGACTCGTCAGACGAGCGTCACGTCAACGGTCTCGACGCTTCCCACTCCGGGGATCGCGGCCAAGGACTGCTCGAACAGGTCAGAGCCGCCGGAGGCGTCACTCACGATCGCCACCGCGAGGATTGCCTTGAGGCCGAAGGCCACGGGCTGCTCGCGCAGATCGCGAAGGGCGCTTCCGAGCGTTGCGCGGACGCGTGATCGAATCGACTCGAGGTCCGTGTCGGCATCCTCGGGCATGATCCGGAACGTGACGGCCACGGATCCCATCTCGCACCTCACGGGCCCCTGAATGAACAGGCCGGACAGCGATACGACACGGATTGGTCGCGGCACCGCGCGCACCGTCCGATCTTCGCGCGGCCACAACTCGGACATGGGAACACGGTCGTGCCTTTCCCCGAGAGGACGGCGCCGCACGAGGTGCACCGACTCTCCGTGCGAATCACGGACCGCGGGATGAAGTGGGTCTATAAATCGTTGTGCTCCCGGCGACTTATATCATGATAAGTGGATAATTATTGTCCCTCCCATCCGATTCGTCGGAGACCCTTTTGCGTCCACCGCAAACTTTAATACGAAGGCTCGTTTTGGCAAACGGTCGCATGTCGCCGCCGCTAGCCGGAGGGCCCGTAGCTCAGCTAGGTAGGATGGCGCACAAACACCGTCCCTAGAAAGAGCATCCGGCTTTTAGCCGCCTTCCTTCACCGGAGAGCGGAAAGAAACCGGGTGGTCCGGGGTTCGAACGGGCCCTGCGGAGCGCGCGGGGTCCCCGAAAGTCCCCGCGGGCCCGTACGGCTTGCGTGCGCGTGGCATGCCAGGTGGAAAACGGTCGCCCAGGGAGGACCTCCCCTTGAGGTTTAACGTGTTGGAGCATCAGCTAGTTCCAGAGCATCGCCTCGTGCCGGAGGAAGAGGCGGAGCGGGTCTTGAAGGCGATGAAGATTACGCGAGACCAGCTCCCGAAGATTCGGAAGAGCGATCCCGTGATCCAGGTCCTCGAGAAGATCGAGGGGCCCATCGAGGAAGGCCGGATCATCCGCGTGACGCGGGTGAGCGGGACCGCGGGTGTGTCGGAGGCGTATCGCCTCGTCATCGGGAGGTAGAGCATGCGCGAACTCATCGATGCGTTCTTCCGAGAACGCTCCATCGTCAACCACCACATCGCCTCGTTCAACGACTTCCTTCCCACGATCGACAATCCGAACTCGCGGATGCAGCGGATCGTGGACAACCTTCGGTCGTCGCCCGAAGACGAACGCCGCGGCATCATCAAGCTCGACGAGGACCGGACCGAAGGCGACGTGATCGAGATCCGGATCGGCCGGAAGCGGGACGATCGCGGCCGGATTGACCTCGAGGCGAAACCGACGATCACGCTGGGCCTGCCCGTCGTCAAGGAGGCCAACGGCGCCACCCATCCGCTCAATCCGATGGAGGCACGGCTGCGGAACCTGAACTACACCGCGCCGATCTACCTCGACTTCACGGTCATCGAGAACGGCATCGAGCGGGAGCCGGAGCGGGTGCACATCGGCAACTTCCCGATCATGGTCAAGTCGAAGCGATGCCTCCTCTACAAGGAGAACATGGAGACGGAAGGGGAGCTCACCTCCGACGAGTACAAGCGCAAGCTCATCGAGATGGGCGAGGATCCGTACGATCCGGGCGGGTACTTCATCATCGGCGGGACGGAGCGGGCCCTGATCTCGCTCGAAGACCTCGCTCCGAACCGCGTCCTGGTCGAATTCAACGAGCGCTACGGCCGCAAGGTCGAGGTCGCGAAGGTCTTCTCCCAGAAAGAAGGGTACCGGGCCCTCACCCTGATGGAGAAGAAGAAGGACGGGCAGCTGATCGTCAGCGTCCCGACCGCCTCCGGGCAGATCCCGCTGATCATCCTCATGAAAGCCTTGGGCATGGAGAAGGACGAGGACATCTACAACGCCGTCGTCTCGACGCCCGAGATGGCCAACATCGTCTACGCGAACATCGAGGAGTGCCAGAACAAGAAGATCTACCCACCGAACGGGATCTTCACGCGAGACGACGCGATCAACTACCTCGAGAAGAAGTTCGCGACGGGCCAGGCGAAGGAATATCGGATCAAGAAAGTCGAGTCGATCCTCGATCGGTCGCTGCTCCCGCACCTCGGCGACACCCGCGAGGACCGGATTAAGAAGGCGATCTTCCTCGGACGGGTCGCCCGCACGGTCCTCGAGTTGTCCCTCGGCATGCGCCGGGAGGACGACAAGGACCACTATGCGAACAAGCGTCTGAAGCTCGCCGGCGACCTGATGGAGGATCTGTTCCGTGTCGCCTTCGCGAACCTGGTTAAGGACCTGAAGTACCAGCTGGAGCGATCGTACGCGCGGCGCCGCGAGCTGAAGATCTCGTCGGCGATTCGGCCGGACCTGCTCACGCAGCGCCTGCTCCATGCGCTCGCGACGGGCAATTGGGTCGGCGGCCGGGCCGGCGTCAGCCAGCTCCTCGACCGCACGTCGAACATGAGCGCCCTGAGCCACCTGCGGCGGGTGACGTCTCCCTTGACGCGGTCCCAGCCCCACTTCGAGGCGCGCGACCTGCACCCGACCCAGTGGGGCCGCCTGTGCCCGAACGAGACGCCGGAAGGCCAGAACTGCGGGTTGGTCAAGAACTGCGCGCTCGTGATTGACGTCTCCGAAGGTTTCCCTGAGGAAGAGGTCAAGCTCCTCCTCGCCGACCTCGGGACCAAACAGGTCAAAGGCCAGCAGACCCAGCTCACCCGCGTCTACGTCAACGGAGACCTCGTCGGCCTCCACGAGGATCCGAGAAACCTCGTGGCCGAGATCCGCGAACGTCGCCGCTCCGGGCTCTTGAGCCACGAAGTCAACGTCCGCTACGACGAGAACATGGGTGAGATCATCATCAACTGCGACGAGGGCCGCATCCGACGCCCGCTGCTCGTCGTGAAGGATGGACACATCGTCTTCTCGCGAAAGCACGTCGACGAGCTGAAGATGGGCCGCCTCCGGTTCTCCGACCTCGTCCGGAACGGGATCGTCGAGTGGATCGACGCGGAAGAGGAGGAAGACACGTTCATCGCGATCTACCCCTACGACGTCCCGAGCCGCTGCAAGGAGTGCAAGCATCCGCTGAGCCGGAACGATGTCACGTGGGCGAACATGGGGAGCCGCGACGAGGAAGCGGAACTCCAGTGCGCGCACTGCCACAAGACGTTCAAGGTCAAGGCCTCGATCACGAAGGAGCACTCCCACATCGAGGTCGACCCGATGGTCATCCTCGGGGTCGCCTCGGGCGTGGTCCCGTATCCGGAGCACAACTCGTCTCCGCGCGTCACGATGGGCGCCGGGATGGCGAAGCAGTCCCTCGGCCTCGGATCGAGCAACTACCGACTGCGTCCGGATACCCGAAGCCACTTGCTCCATTACCCGGAGCAGCCGCTCGTGCAGACGGACTCGATGAAGTACGTCTCGTTCAACGAGCGACCCGCGGGCCAGAATTTCGTCGTCGCGGTGATGTCCCACCACGGGTACAACATGGAAGACGCGATCGTCATGAACAAGGCGTCGATCGACCGCGGTCTCGGCCGGTCGTCGTTCATGCGCACGTACCGCGCGGAGGAGCGCCGCTACCCCGGCGGCCAGGAGGACCATTTCGAGATCCCGTCCCCCGACGTCCGGGGAGCGCGCGCGGACCTGTCGTACGCGAACCTCACCCCGGATGACGGGCTCATCTCGCCCGAGGTCCTCGTCCAGGGCGGCGAGGTCTTGATCGGGAAGACGAGTCCCCCGCGCTTCCTCGAGGAGGAGACGGATTTCCTGACGCCGCAGAAACGCCGCGAGACGTCCGTCACGGTGCGCCACGGGGAGAGCGGCTGGGTCGACTCCGTCATGCTGACGGAGAGCGAGAACGGCTCGAAGCTCGCGAAGGTCAAGGTGCGCGACCTCCGGGTCCCGGAGCTCGGCGACAAGTTCGCGTCCCGTCACGGCCAGAAGGGCGTCATCGGCCTGATCGCGCCGCAAGAAGACATGCCCTTCACCGCGCAAGGCATCATCCCGGACCTTATCATCAACCCCCATGCGATTCCGTCCCGGATGACCGTGGCCCACGTCCTCGAGCAGATCGGCGGGAAAGTCGGCTGCCTCGAAGGACGGTTCATCGACGGCACGCCCTTCTCCGGCGAGCGGGAGGACGCGATGCGGAAGGCGCTCGAGGAGAACGGCTTCCGGTCGAACGGGAAGGAGATCCTGTACGACGGCCGCACGGGCCGCATGATCCCGGCGGAGATCTTCGTCGGGGTGATCTACTACCAGAAGTTGCACCACATGGTCTCGGGGAAGTTGCACGTCCGCTCCCGCGGACCGGTCCAGATCCTGACGAGGCAGCCCACGGAAGGGCGGTCCCGCCAAGGAGGTCTGCGATTCGGTGAGATGGAGCGGGATTGTCTGATCGGTCACGGCGCCGCGATGGTGATCAAGGACCGCCTCCTCGATGAGTCGGACGGCACGATCCAGTATGTCTGCGGGAACCAGGACTGCGGTCACTTTGCGATCAAGGATCGCAAGGGGAACCTCCGGTGCCCGGTCTGCGAGAACACGTCGAAGATCTACCCCGTGCAGACCTCGTACGCGTTCAAGCTCCTGCTCGACGAGCTCCTGTCCTTAGGGGTCGTCATGCGTCTGCAGCTGGAGGACATGCGATGATGTCTTCCATGAGGGGGGTCACGAAGCGAATCCAGGCGATCAAGTTCGCCCTGCTGAGCCCCGACGAGATCCGGCGGATGTCCGCGACGAAGATCATCACGGCCGACACCTACGACGACGATGGATTCCCGATCGACATGGGCCTGATGGATTCCCACCTCGGGGTCATCGAGCCCGGCCTCCGGTGCAAGACGTGCGGCGGCAAGGTCGACGATTGTCCGGGTCACTTCGGGCACATCGACCTCGCGATGCCCGTGATCCACGTCGGGTACGTCAAGGACATCAAGAAGCTCCTCCAGGCGACGTGCCGGAAGTGCGGACGCCTCCTGCTCACGCGCCAGCAGGCGCAGGAGTACATGGCGGAGATGGAACAGGTCGAGGAGCTCGGCGGCGACGTGACGGAGGTCGGCTTCGTCACGAAGGAGACCGCCCGCGAGGCGCAGAAACGCCAGCGGTGTCCGCATTGCGGCGAGGAACAGGGCAAGGTCACCCTCGACAAGCCGACGACGTTCCGGGAGGACGGCCACAAGCTCACGCCGAAAGAGGTGCGCGAGCGCCTGGAGCGGATCCCGAACGAGGACCTCCGCGTCCTCGGGATGAATCCGGAGGTCGCCCGACCGGAGTGGATGGTCCTGACCGCGCTGCTCGTCCCGCCGGTGACCGTTCGTCCGTCGATCACCCTGGAGAGCGGAGACCGCTCGGAGGACGACCTGACGCACAAGCTCGTAGACGTCCTGCGGATCAACCAGCGCCTCCGCGAGAATCGGGATGCCGGCGCGCCCCAGCTCATCGTAGAGGACCTGTGGGAGCTCCTTCAGTATCACGTGACGACGTACTTCGACAACCAGACGTCGGGAATCCCGCCCGCCCGGCACCGGTCCGGACGTCCACTGAAGACGCTCGTCCAACGGTTGAAAGGCAAGGAAGGCCGATTCCGTTCGAATCTGTCGGGCAAGCGTGTGAACTTCAGCGCCCGGACGGTGATTTCCCCGGATCCGATTCTCTCGATCAACGAGGTTGGCGTGCCGGTCGAGGCCGCCCGCGAGCTGACCGTCCCCGTCCACGTCCAAGCCTACAATCTGGACATTGTCAAGCAGTGGGTGAAGCGGGGTCCGACGCCGCTTGGTCCCCTGGGAGAATATGCGCCCGGCGTGAACTACGTCATCCGGCCAGACGGCCGGCGGATCCGCGTGACGGAGAAGAACGCGGAAGTCGTCGCCGAGGCCGTCGAGATCGGCTACACGGTCGAGCGGCAACTCGTCGACGGCGACATCGTGTTGTTCAACCGGCAGCCCTCGCTGCACCGGATGTCGATGATGGCGCACGAGGTCCGCGTCATGCCCCATAAGACGTTCCGCTTCAACTTGGCCGTGTGTCCTCCGTACAACGCGGACTTCGACGGCGACGAGATGAACCTGCATGTGCTGCAGAGCGAAGAGGCGCGCGCAGAGGCCCGGGTCCTCATGCGGGTGCAGGAACACATCCTCTCCCCGCGGTTCGGCGGCCCAGTCATCGGCGGCATTCACGATCACATCTCCGGCTCGTTCCTCTTGACCCACAAGGAGAGCAAGTTCACCCGGGAGGAGGTCACGTTCATCCTCACCAAGATCGACATGCGGGACCTTCCGCAGCCGGACATCAAGAAAGGCGGGAAGGAGTTCTGGTCCGGCAAAGCGCTGTTCTCCGCGATCCTGCCGAAGAACCTCAGCATGACGTTCAAGTCCTCGATCGCGCCGAAAGGCGACATCGGCTTG
>VBLV01000196.1 GCA_005879045.1 Methanobacteriota archaeon
GGAGGCAAAAGATCTCGCCTTTGTCGATCGAGAAGGAGACGTCCTCGAGGGCCTTCGTCCCTCCCGGGTACGTTTTTCCAAGGCCTTCGACGCGTACGACCTCCATGGGCGGCGACCAAGCGGGCCGCGCTACTTGAGGATTCCGCGTGACGACGGGCGACACGCACCGCTGTTTGGGAGACAACGACGCCCGCCGCGGAGAAGGACATGAGAGCCTCGGTCCCGATCCCGATTGAGCTAGGACAAGTTGCACCCGAGCACAACGAAGTTAAGAGCTTCGAACCGGTGGGGAGGACCGCCGTTCGCGGGGATTCGATTGAACGGACCGTCGACTTCCGGATCGACACCGGCAGGTGAGAGGCGAGGCCTTTCCCGGGCCTTTGTGATGCTCCTCGCGGTCGGTTGCGCGGTGGCGCTAATCGTCGCCCTCGGGGTTATCGACATTTTCATGCCTCTTCGCTCGCCGTCGTCCGTCCGGAGCACGGAGTTCCTTGGTCGCGGCGACATGATCTTGCACGTTCCAATCATGACGATGTACACGGCACCGCCGCTCCCGGGTCAGAGCATCGCCTCGAACGTGACTTGGTCTATTCGTTCGACCCACAACGGTCCTTCGACGGCCTACGTCCTCGGATGGAGGCTCCTCTCGGGGCCGGGCGTTACAGTCCGCTTCGTCCTGAATACGACATTCTCGGATCCGAACGCGGGGAGCATTGGACCGAGCGAGACCCGAGACGAGTTTTCGTACTATCCGGCGGGGACATGCGGCCTCGGATGTACAGAGCGTGGCCTAGAACAGAAAGTGGGTGGCCTCGGTGTGGCCGACGTCGTCCTCGTAATCTGGAAGATGACGTACGCGGTGCTCAATGTGACCGAGACCTCCGGAGCGGCTCGTAGCTCATTCTTGGAAGTCGATTACTCCCTGTCGCCGATGGGGAGCGTGGGCGAACCGATGCCCGCCGCGAACGTAAGCCGGCCGTCCGCAAAGGACCTCGCGTCAGTGGCCATCGAGAACGTCCCAGCAGGAAATCAGATCACAATTTCCGCTCGCGGCCTCCCGCAGGTCCCAAACGTGTTCAGTCACGACGCGACGACGGCGGCGTTCGACGCGGGTCGTCTTGGAACGTTGACCGCCCACTTGACGACACAATACAGCTGGTCCTCGGTGGACGACTACCGGCTGTCCTTTTCGACGACGACGAATGTCTCCCTGCAGTTCTTCCTCGATCTCCGGTTCGGCTCTCTCCTCATCGAATACATCTCGCCCGAAGGATAGCCGCCAACGTCGAGGCGATTCGGTCTTACGGTACGTTCCAAAAGCTTATTCTCCCGTCGGATTTCCGCCCTCCGTGGAACGCGCCGCGTTCGACATCGTGATCGTCGGCGGGGGCGCGGCGGGGCTGCGCGCGGCGATCGCGGCGGCGCAGTCGGACCTGGACCTCTCCATCGCGGTTGTGTCCAAAGTCTACCCGATGCGGAGCCACACGGTTTCGGCGGAGGGCGGCACAGCAGCGGTCTTGCGGGATTACGATTCCCTCGAGCTGCACGCCCTCGACACGATCAAAGGATCCGACTTCCTCGCAGACCAGGACGCCGTCGAGTTCTTCGTCGCGCGGTGCCCGAAGGAGATCCTCCAGCTCGACCATTGGGGCTGTCCCTGGTCCCGCGACCCGGACGGCCGGGTCAGCCAGCGCGCCTTCGGCGGCATGTCCGTCAAGCGGACCGTCTTCGCGGCGGACAAGGTCGGCTTCCACATCCTGCACACGCTCTTCCAGACGTCGATGAAGTTCGAGAACATCCACCGGTTCGACGAGTATTTCGTGACGAGCCTGATCGTGGACGGTGGCGTGTGCGCCGGGGTCATCGCCATCGATCTTCGCGGAGGGCGCCTCGTCGCGATCAACGGGAAGGCGACGATCCTCGCGACGGGCGGGTGCGGCCGCGTGTACGAGTTCACGACGAACGGCTTCATCAAGACAGGCGACGGCATGGCCCTCGCCTACCGCGCCGGTGTGCCGCTGAAGGACATGGAGATGGTCCAGTTCCATCCGACGTGCCTGCCTGGGACGGGCATCTTGATCACGGAGGCGGCGCGCGGCGAGGGCGGCTACTTGATCAACAAGGAGGGGGAGCGCTACATGCAGCGTTACCTGCCGACCAAGATGGAGCTGGGGCCGCGGGACATCCTCTCGCGATCGATGATCCAAGAGATCAAAGCGGGCCGCGCGTTCGAGGGTCCCTACGGGCCGTACCTCGGCCTCGACCTGCGTCACCTCGGGGCCGCGACGATCGACAAGCAGCTGCCCATGGTCCGCGAACTCGCGGAGAAGTACATGGGACTCGATCCGATTCACGAGCCGATCCCCGTGCGTCCGGGCCAGCACTACATGATGGGCGGGGTGTCCACGAACTCGACCGGGGAGACGACCCTTCCCGGCTTGTACGCGGTCGGGGAGACCGCGTGCGTCTCGATTAACGGCGCGAATCGCCTCGGATCGAACAGCTTGAGCGAGTGCCTCGTGTTCGGTGAGTGGTGCGGCCTCGCCGCGGCCCAGTACGCGAAGCAGCGAGTCGCCTATCCCCGCGGAACCGCGACGAGAGAAACCCTCCGGAGGGAGGAGGCCCGCGTGTTCGACGGGCTCATGGGTCGTGAACGAGGGAAGGAGACCCTCGCCGGAGTGCGCGTGGAGATGCAGCAGCTCATGGAGCGCGACGTCGGGATCTTCCGGGACGAGGCCGGCCTCGCCGACGCGTGCGGACAACTCGCCAAATTGCGGGACCGATTCTCCTCGGTCGGCCTGGCGGACAAGGACCGCGTGTTCAACACGGAGATGACCGGGGTCCTCGAACTCGACTTCATGCTCGACGTCGCCGCCTCGATCGCCCACAGCGCCTTGAACCGACGGGAGTCGCGGGGCGCCCATAGCCGCACGGATTTCCCGGCGCGGGACGACGCGAACTACCTGAAGCACACGCTCGCGTACCGCACGGACGGAGCGCCGCGCATCGATTACTCGCCGGTGAAGATCACGAAGTGGCAGCCCGTGGCGAGGACGTACTAACATGGCCGAACGCGACGTCGTGTTCCGCGTGAAGCGATACCGGCCCGAGTCCGGAGGCAAGCCAACCTACCAGGAGTATCGGATCCCGTACCGGGACGACATGGTCGTCCTCGATGGACTGAATTACATCAAGGACCAGGTCGACCCCACGTTGACGTACCGGTGGTCGTGCCGGATGGGGATCTGCGGCTCGTGCGGGGCGAACGTGAACGGCCAACCGCGGCTCACGTGCGGCACGTACATCCGAGATGTCCACCGGGGCGCCGTGACGATCGATCCGCTCGCGAACTTCCCGATCCTCAAGGACCTCGTGGTCGACTTCGACGATTTCCTGGAGAAGCTCGCGTCGGTGACGCCGTACATCGTTCGCGAGGAGTCGACCGACCTCACGAAGGAGTTCGTGCAGTATCCGGAGGACGTCGAAGCGTATCGGCAGCAGAGCCTGTGCATCAACTGCATGCTGTGCTATGCCGCATGCCCCGTCTTCGGCGCGAGCCCCGAGTTCGTCGGACCCGCCGCGTCGGCCCTGGCCCTGCGGTACATCCGCGACACGCGGGACGAGGGCTCGGATCAACGCCTCGCGCGGCTGAACACGAAGTCCGGCGTCTGGGAGTGCACGTTCGTCGGCGAGTGCTCCGTCGTGTGCCCGAAGAACGTCGATCCCGCCGCGGCGATCCAGACCTTGAAAGTCCTCGCGACGATGCGGCACATGCGGCGGCTCCTCATGCCGGGCGCCGCGTCGAGGTGATGCGACGGCCCGCGAGTATCCGTGGCGGCGGCCCGCGGGATGGTGGCTCCGCAACCGGCGGTACCTGGCCTTCCAACTGCGCGAGTTCGGCGGCGTGGTTTCCGCGGTCTACGGACTCATTTTCCTGAACCTGCTCCGAACGCTCCGCGCCGGCGAATCGGCGTACACGGCGTTCGTCGAAATGATGCGGACGCCGCCGATCTTGTACGTCAACCTGGTGTTGTTCGCCCTCCTGGTCTGGCACGCGGTCACCTGGTTCATGCTGATCGGCAAGGCCCAGCCGATTCAGTTCACCGAGCGGCCCCTCCCGTGGAAAGCCGTGTT
>VBLV01000011.1 GCA_005879045.1 Methanobacteriota archaeon
GGCGGCTCGATCCGCGAGAAGGGCAAGCTCTCTCCGGAGAACCTCGACCCGAAACCGTTCTTCCCGCTCCTTCGGAAGTTCGGGATCGACGTGAAAGAGCGGGTGCGTTCGGAGCGGTCCCTCGCTTAACGGGAGTGCTTGCGCAACGCCGACTCCATCCCGTCGAGGGCCTTGTCGAGCAACGATTCCTCGATCGTCAACGGGGGCTGGATCCGGAGGACGTTCATCTCGTAGTCGTACAGCGGGATGACGCCGCCGCGGACGCAATCGAAGAAGACCTCGCGCGCGGTGTCGTTGTCGCGGGCCTTCGTCCCTTTGTCGCTCACGATCTCGACGCCAATGGCCAGGCCGAGGCCACGCGTCTCGCCGACGATCGAGAGGTCCTCCCACTCCTTCACGCGCTTCAGGGCCTTCCCGCCGACCCGGGCCGCGCGTTCCGGAATCCGGTCTCGTCGCATGATGTCGATCGTGACCGTCGCGGCCACACACGCGGCCGGATGCCCGCCGAAGGTGGTCCCCGCCACGACGTCGTCCTTCCCCATGGATCGGTCGTTTCCGAGGACCGCGCCCAGAGGCATCAGCCCGCCCCCGAGCGCCTTGCCGATCGAGACGAGATCCGGCGCGACGTCGAAATGCTCGATCCCCCACATCTTCCCGGTGCGACCGAGCCCCGCCTCGACCTCGTCCGCGATAAAGAACCATCCGTGCTCGTCGGCGAGCTTGCGAAGCCCGCGCACGAAATTCTTCGGAGGGATCCAGACGCCCGCCTCCAGGGCGACCGGCTCGAAGATCGCCCCCCCGATGCGATCCGGATAGGCGACGTACCGGAGGATCTGGTCCTCCAGGAATCCGAGGCACCACTCTCCGAACTGGTCGTCCGTCATGCCCTTCGGTTTCCGGTATGTCATCGGGTACGGCGCATGGACGGCGCCGCCGGAGAAGGCCTCCCAGTTCCGTCGCATGCGCGACGCGAGGGTGCCAAACGCGGTCGCTCCGATGCTGAGTCCGTGATACTGTCCCATGAAGCTCAGGATGAGCGGCCGACCGCTCGCCTCGATCGCGTGCTTGACGGCCCCTTCGGCGGCGCCCGTGCCGGAGAGCTCGAGGAACACTCGGGTCAGGTTGTTCGACGGGCGAATCGAGAGGAGCCGCTCCGCGACGTCGATCATCGGGAGATGCGGATTCATGAACAGGATGAGGAAACCGTAGCGCTCGAGGGCGTCCACGGTCGCCTTCAGGATCTCCGGATGGACGTTTCCGAGGTTGTTCGTCGCCCATTGGCTCGTGAGGTCGATGTACTCCTTGCCCTCGACGTCGTACAGGAGGGAGCCCTTCGCGGACGCGACCACGATGTCCGCGAGCTTCGTGTCGTCGGCCCAGAAGTACTTCGGATAAAGTTCGGTGTAGCGCTTCCAATACCAGTCCGCGGCGCCCTTCGTCCCGACCGGAGGCCTCGCTCCTTTCTTGGCCATCTCCGCCGGGAACGCCCGTCCGGTCATAGAGCCTTTGGGGGCGGGGTTTATGAAGCCCGATGAACGCCTGCGCTACGCCTCGAGTCCCGATTGGAGGAGAGAGCGGAAATCGTCGGAGATCGGCTTCGACTTCTTCTTCTCGTAGTCGTACGAGACGAGGACGCTCTTCGCCCGGGCGAGGATCCGTCCGCTCCGCTTCTCCTTGATCTCGTAGCTCAGCGTGAACGAGGAGTTCCCGATTTTCGATGGCCAGACCGCCACCTGGATCTGATCGCCCCACGTCGCCTGCGACTCGAAATCGATTTCCACATGGGCCAAAATGAAGTCGATCTCATCGAGCGTCCGACGGTTCGCGTGTTGCATGTAGAACTGCGTCCTTGCGAGCTCGATGTAGGACAAGTAGACGGCGTTGTTGACATGGCCCATCCCGTCGATGTCGCGAAATCGTAGCTGGATGTCCGTGGTGAAGCGCGTCATCCGCCGGTCGATGCCGAACGCCATCAAAAAACGTTTGGGTCGCTCCTATTCGTCGCGGACGAGGCGGGTGAATTCCGTGGAGAGCTCGAGAGCGACCTGCTTCGAAGGATCGCCCTTGATCGCGGGCCGCGGAGGCAGACTCGCCTTCGCCAGCTCCCGGTAGATCGGCCAGGAGAGGTCGATCCGACGCCGAAGGGTCTCATCGACGTTTCGAATGGTCTTGGCCGGGACGCCGGCAATCAAGCCGCCCGCGGAAAACTCGGCGTTCTCTCGGATCGCGGCACCACTCGCGACGACCGATCCCGGGCAGTTCATGCCGATCAAGCAATCGTCGCCTATGGAGCAGCCGTGGACCACGGCCGCGTGGCCGACCGTCACGCGTCGGCCGATCACCGCGGGCATGCCGCGATCGACGTGCACGACGGCGTTGTCCTGGACGTTCGAGTCCCGCCTGACGACGATCGAGTCGAAGTCCCCGCGCAGGACGGCGCCGTGCCAGATGCTCGCCCCTTCCTCGACGGTCACGTCTCCGACGAGGACCGCGCTCCGGGCGACGTAGATCATCGTGTCACTCGAGGTTCACGAGGACGTTCTTGACGTGGGTGTAGAACAAGACCGCGTCGACGCCTTGCTCCTGACCGAGCCCCGACTGTTTCCACCCGAGAAACGGCGTCTGTGGGAAGGTGACCGGGAACTCGTTAATCGAGACCATACCCGCCTGCAGCCGTCGCGCGATCGCGTGCCCCTTCGCGATATCTTGCGTCCAGACCCCCGCCGCGAGGCCGTATGGCGTGTCGTTCGCCTTCGCGATGGCGTCGTCCATCTCGTCGAAGTGCCATGCCGCCACGACCGGTCCGAAGACCTCCTCGCGGGCCACGCGCGCGCGAGCCGGAGGGTCCTCGAAGATGGTCGGTCGCACGAAGTTTCCATCCTTCAGCTCGGCGGAATCTGACCGACCGCCTCCCGCGAGAAGCTTCGATCCCTGCTCGATTCCGTCCTCGATCGCCTGGACGACATTCGCGGCGTGCTCGCGGGAGACGAGGGGACCCATCTGCACGTCGTCCTTCAGGGGCGACCCGAGTCGCAGTTTCTCCGTCTGCTCCTTGAGTTTCGCGAGGAACGAGGGCGCGATCGACTCGTGCACGAGCAGCTTCGACCCGGCCCAGCACATCTGGCCGGCGTTCTGGAACGCGCCCCAGAGAGCCCCCTTCACGGCCCGGTCGATCTTCGCGTCCGGGAGGACGATCTGCGGATTCTTGCCGCCGAGTTCGAGGGTCGTCGGCACGACTCGATCCGCGACGACGCGGAGGAGCTGCTTCCCGGTGTCCGTGGAGCCCGTGAAGGTGACCGAGTCGACGTCGGGATGCGCCGCGAGAGCGCCGCCGACCTCCCGGCCGGGGCCCGTGACGACGTTCACGATCCCGGACGAAAAGCCCGCCGCGGTCGCCAGCTCTCCGAGCTTGAGGGCCGTGAGCGGGGTCAGGGTGGCCGGCTTCAGGACGACCGAATTGCCGGCGGCGAGCGCGGGGGCCACCCCTCGGGACGCGAGGAGCAGAGGATAGTTCCACGGAGCGATATGGGCCGTCACCCCGAGCGGCTCCCGCAAGGTGTAATCGAATCGAGCGCCCGGGACCGGGATCGTGTCGCCCTGAATTTTATCTGCTACGCCTGCATAATATTCGAACAGCTTGTAGACGTACGCGATGTCGCCCTTCGCTTCGCGCAGCGGCTTCCCGACGTTTTGGGACTCAAGCCGCGAGAGCTCGTCAAAATGGTCCCGCACCTGCTGGCCCAGGAGCCAGAGCAGTCGTCCCCGTTTGCTCGGATCCATCTCACGCCACTCCGGGGACTCGAAGGCGAGCCGGGCTGCTTCGACCGCGGCGTCCACGTCGTCCCTCGTCCCGGATGCGACGCGGGCGATCGGTCGATTCGTCGCGGGATCGAGCACCTCCGCGGTCTGCTTCGAGGACGCCGGGACCGTCTTCCCGGCAATGTAGAGGCCATGCTCGCGGACTTCCATCGTCGCTCCGCGCCCACCATCGGGCGGAGGACTATAAGCGTGTGGCTTTCCTCGCTCCACACCGGTGGCCTCTTATTCCGCGCATCCGTTGCGAGGGCGCGAGGACATCGTGCCGGACGTCGTGCGCGTGAGCCGCACGCTTCCATGGCGGGAGGCGGCGAAGGAGTCCGACTCGCTCCGTCCGTTGCTCTTGGATCAGTTCCGGCATGAGGACTTTCGCGGAAAACTCGTCCTGGACGTCGGCACCGGAGAAGGGCGGCTCGCTTTCGTCGCCGCGTCGGCCGGCGCTCGCGTGGTCGGCGTGGACCTCGACCGCACGAAGCTCATGCATGCGCGGGCCTACGCAGGCATCCGGAATATTCCGCACGTTGAATTCGTCCTCGGCGACGTCGACAAGACGCCCTACCATGAATTCGCCCGCGACGCGATCGATGCGGTCATCAGTAACCTCTGCATGTCGCCGGAGATCGTGTGGCATTCGTCCCGGGCCCTCCGCCCGGGAGGGGCGTTCATCTTCTGCTGCCATCACGGGGACCACTGGAAGGAGACCCGACGGGGTTCCCAATGGGCGTTCTACGAGGACGCGATGACGGAGTTGCTCGAGGACAACCGCTTCGAAGTCACCTTCATGGGCGTCGACACGACCGTCGCGCGGTTCGACGAGTTGCGCGAGGTCGAGCTGTTCCTCCGCGACTCGGTCGTGCGAAAATGGGTCGAGGACGGCCGGTGGGAGGAACTCGCGGATTCGTTTGCGCAAGGCGAGAACCACTTGACGCTTTCGTATCTGGTCGTGAAGGCGCGGAAGCTCGCCGGCGCCTACCGGGCGGAATAACCGAGCGGGGCAGGTGGATTCGCATTGACCGTCGGAGCCCGACCCGAATATCGGCAAGCTCATCCGTGTTGAGGGAATTCCCACGTCGGGGGAGCGATGTACCTCGGTGCCCACGTTTCAATCGCGGAGAGCATCGCGCTCGCCCCGGAGCGCGGCAAGGCGGTCGGGGCCGACGCGATCCAGATTTTTTCGCGCAGTCCACGCATGCTTCGAAATACGAAGCCGATTCCTCCGGAGGAGGCGAAGGCGTTCCAGGAGGCGATGCCCGCGAACGGAATTGCGCGCGCGATCATTCACGCGAACTATCTGATCAACCTCGCGGGGCCGGACGATAACACGCTCAACTACAGCCGCCTTGCGTTCGTTGAGGAGCTCGATCGCGCCCAGATCCTCGGAGTCCGGGACGTGATTTTCCACCCGGGAGCCCACATCGGCAGGGGCGAGGCGCACGCCATCCAGATGATTCCGGCGAGCCTGGACTGGTGCTTCGAGCACGCGAACGCCCCGGACGTGTTCGCAGTCCTAGAGAATACGGCGGGCGCGGGCACGGTCGTCGGCTATCGGTTCGAGCAGCTCGCCGCGATGATGAAAGGCTCGGCCCATCCGGACCGCCTCGGGGTCTGCGTCGACACCTGCCACACGTTCGCCGCGGGCTACGACTTCCGGACGCGGGAAGGCTACGAGGCGCTCCTCCGGACGATCGACGAGAGCGTCGGACTCGGTCGGATCCGGGCGTTCCACCTAAACGACTCGGTGGGCGACCTCGGATCGAAACTCGACCGCCACGCGGACATCGGGAAGGGGAAGCTCGGGAAGGAGGCGTTTCGGTTCCTCGTGAACGAGGAGCGCTTCCGCGAACTCCCGGGCTGCCTCGAATTCCCCGGGGCCGACGCCGGCTATCGGAGGAACCTGAAGACGCTGCGGTCCCTTGTCACGGGGACGAACGCGCCGACGGCGGGGCCGCGTCCAAGCGGCAAACGAGCCGGTCGCGGAACCGCGTGAGGAATGCATAGAGTCGGTGGACCTGAACCATCAGGCCAGATGAGCCGCGAAGGAGCCGGCCAAAGCCCGCGCCGATCGGGAACGCGCCGACCAACGTGGGGACCGCGTCGCCGCCCGTCGTGACTTGACCGTTGGGGGCGACCATGTGCCACGCGTCGAGCATCCGATCCTCCGGAATTCCCTTCAGCAGCCCGCGGCCGGCTTGAATTGACTCGAACCGGATTCGCCTCCGGATGTCAACCGCGCGGATCCACCGGGAGAGCGCGCTGCAGATCCCGCAGTCGCGGTCGTACAAGAGGACGTACGACGGGCCCGCCATGGTCACGGAGAAAACTAGGCGGACGTGGGCTTAAACAAACGGGTCGTATCGAGAATCGTTATCCACGGACCCGCGTTGGCTGCCGCGCGAGGGACCGCCAATGATGGTCGATCCATCTTCGCTTCCGAAACGGGAATCGTAGCGGCCCGTGATCTCGGCATTCGTCCCGAGGCCCATTGCGTTCGTCTCGACGCGGAGGCTTCGAACTTCCGCCGACCGAAGATCACAGGACCCAAAGGGGCGGGCCCCACGGATGCGCGATGACGACACGCGCCCGCTGCGCGCCAGGGGAACGCGGCCCTGCCATGGGTTTGCAAGAAGCATTAAGTAGGTCGAAATCAACGTTGAAGACGGGTCGGCGGGGAGGGTCGGGCGCCCGAAGCGGCGTGCACGGCCTATTCCAAATCATCGATGCATTGGGGAGTGGAACTGCGATGAGGAGCGCCAAGGAACTCGACGCGAGCTGGAGGCAGGACGAGCGGTGGGCGGGAATCGCAAGACCCTACCGGCCCGAGGACATCGTGCGGCTTCGGGGCTCGCTCGGAATCGAACATACGCTCGCGCGAATCGGCGCCGAGCGCCTGTGGTCCCTCCTTCGCTCGGATGTTCCTGTGACCGCGCTCGGTGCGCTGACGGGTAACCAAGCGATCCAACAGGTCCACGCGGGCCTCACGGCAATCTATCTGAGCGGCTGGCAGGTTGCCGCAGACGCGAACGACGCGGGCCAGATGTATCCCGACCAGAGCCTCTACCCCGCGGACAGCGTCCCGAATGTCGTGCGCCGCGTGAACAACGCCTTTGTTCGGGAGGACGAGAAGCAGACCGCCGTCGGTGAACCGCATGTGAACGGGTTCGCGCCGATCATCGCGGACGGGGAGGCCGGATTCGGCGGTCCTCTCAACGCTCTCGAGCTGATGAAAGCGTTGATCGAGGCCGGCGCGGCCGCCGTGCACTTCGAAGATCAGCTCGCGAGCGCGAAGAAGTGCGGCCACCTCGGCGGCAAGGTGCTCGTCTCGACGGGTGTCTTCCTCCAGAAACTCGTCGCCGCGCGCCTCGCGGCAGATCTGTGCGATGTTCCGACCATCCTGATCGCACGCACGGATGCGAATTCCGCGAAGCTCATCACGACCGACGTCGACCCCCGCGACCAACCATTCATCGTCGACGCAGAGCGCACGACCGAAGGCTTCCATCGGTTTCGCGGTGGCATCGACGCATCAATCGCACGCGGCGTCGCGTACGCGCCCTATGCCGATCTCCTCTGGTGCGAGACATCGGGTCCGGACCTCGACGAGGCCCGAACATTCGCGGACGGCGTGCACGCGCGATTCCCGGGGAAGATGCTCGCGTACAACTGCTCCTCGTCGTTCAACTGGCGGAAAAAACTCGAGCGCAAGACGATCGCCGCCTTCCAGGAAGAGCTCGCGGACATGGGATACTGTTTTCAGTTCGTCACCCTGGCCGGCTTCCACGCATTGAACCTCTCTATGTTCCAGCTGGCCCGAGGCTATCGGGGAAAGGGCCTGACGGCGTACGCGGAGCTCCAAGACGCGGAGTCCGATGCGAAGGCGGACGGTTACCGCGCGTTCGAGCACCAGTCGTTCGTCGGGACCGCGTACTTCGACGAAATCGCCCAAGTGATCACGGGCGGAGATGCGTCGACCCTGGCGATGGCGGGTTCCACGGAGAAGGAGCAGTTCCAGGAAGTCGGCGCGAAGGCCGAACCGGTTGCATCTTCTCCGCCTCGACTGAACGCCTCGGAGACTGGCTGAACGTCCCAGTAGTCAGAAGGGCAGCTTGCTCAGGCCGATCGCGAGCGGGAGCAGCGCCTCCTCCTTCCCAAGGAACTTCGCGGTCTGCAAGACCGCGTTCAGATAGCTGATCGTGTGCTCCTTTTCGCCGACCGTCCATTGACCGTAGAAGTCCACTACCGCGGCCAGGATGTCGTCGAGTGGGACATCCGCCTCGAGAGCGTGGCGCACCGTCTCTTCGGCGGGCGGGGACTTGTATCGCAGGCTCGATTCGAGGGCGGCGATGAGGGACGATCGGTCGGTCGACTCCGGTGGTCCGATCCGAAGAAATTCCGGATAGCCGAATTTCGTCGTCAACGTGCGATACAACTTCCACAGGAGCCAGGCGTTCTCCGACGGCGTGAGGAAGCGGCTGGCAAGACGCGCGGCGTGCGCCTCACTCAACGTGTGTCCCAAGAACCCGGGTTCAGCGCTCGCGGCGACGAGGAGCGGACGATACGCTGCGTCGGCTTCTCCTTCGAACGCGAGCGCCCGGAGGATCTCCTCGACGCGATCGAACTCCCAGTCCTCGAGGAGACGACCCAGCAACTCAACATCAGGCTTTCCCGCGCCACCGTGCGCGAACGTCGGGATGTCGAGAGGGCGGACGCCCTGCAGACTCACCGCCTGGACATGCCCCAAGTTCGCGAGAGGGACGAGCCCACGCGGAGAGCCGAGATTCGACGCGGCCTCGGAGTACGCGACGGCCATTGTGAGATTGTGACCGAGACGTCCGAGGTCATCGAGTGACGCGCGAATGGCCAAGTGCGCTGCGGCCTCGATTCCCCGGTCCAAGCCGACCCGAGCGAGCAGCGCTGCGGCCTTCGCCCCCGCGTGATCGTGGACGACCTTTCGATAGGCGAGCTCCATTTCCTCCGGCGGCGCCGCGGGGATCGCCCTCGCCTCTGCCTCGACAAGGGCCGTCGTCAATGGGCGCTTTTGCAGGCTGAAATTGTAGAGGACCAGGAACCGGAGCAGGCCGAGCCCTCCCGGCGGCCGCGTGAGACGGAGGAGATCGCGTCCGGCCTCGAGGGTCAACAACCCGTGCGGCGTGTGCAATTGTGGGTCGTCGTGATTCGACACGACGAGCAAGAGCTCCTGGAGGATCGGCGCCGCGTTCGCCGGATCTTTCGCCAGGTCGTCGAAGAGGCGGATCCCCTTCTGGTGCTCGAACGTCGGGAGGATGGCGAACAGGCGCTCGACGTCTTTTGAAGCCAAGCATCGAAGGAAACGTCGCCGACTCTTTTAGGTTGCGGGTACGGGTGACAGAGCAACTCTTATGGGGAACGGGAACCTTGAACGGGGGTCATGCCTCTCTACGATGTCATCATCATTGGTTCCGGCCCGGCCGGCCTCACCGCGGCGATCTACTCGACCCGGGCGAACTTGAAGACTCTCGTCATCGCCGGCGCCGTCGCGGGGGGACAGCTCATGATCACGACGGACGTCGAGAATTATCCCGGCTTCCCAAAGGGTGTTCAAGGCCCCGAGCTCATGGAGCTTTGGCGGGAACAAGCCGAACGGTTCAAGGCGGAGTTCGTCGACGACAACGTCTCGAAGGTGGATTTCTCGAAGCGCCCGCTGAAAGTCTGGACCTCGGACGGAATGCATGAGGGCCGCTCCGTCATCATCGCGACCGGCGCGAACGCGAAGTACCTCGGACTGCCGAACGAGGAACGCCTCAAGGGCCGAGGGGTGAGCGCTTGCGCGGTCTGTGACGGTTTCTTCTTCAAAGGCCTCGAGGTCGTCGTGGTCGGCGGCGGCGACACCGCGATGGAGGACAGTCTCTTTCTCTCGAAGATATGCAAAAGCGTGACGGTCGTCCATCGCCGACACGAATTCCGGGCGAGCAAGATCATGCAGGACCGCTTGTTCAAGACGCCCAATGTCAAGATCCTCTGGGACACTGAAGTTGTCGACGTCCTCGGGGGTACCAAGGTCGAGGGCGTTCGAGTCAAGAACAAGAAGACCGGTCAAACGTCCGACCTCAAGGTGCAGGGACTGTTCCTCGCGATCGGCCATGAGCCCGCGACCGAGATTTTGCGAGACCACTTGAAGCTCGAGAAAGGGTACGTGGTCCTTCGACCGCACGATGGGCTGTCCACGGCGACGTCCGTGGACGGCGTCTTCGCCGCTGGAGACGTCCACGACTTCCGCTATCGACAGGCCGTGACCGCGGCGGGCTTTGGCTCCATGGCGGCGCTCGACGCGGAACGCTGGCTTCAGCAGTCCGGCGCCTGAGTGCAACGAAATCTTGAAGTCGATTCGCCCGTTAGGCACGAAGGGACCCGCGCATGGTGCGAATCTTCCGCGGCGGCGTGCTCGATGAGCGCTTCGAAGGCTCTGTCGTCGTGATCGGGCCGCGGCCGACGACGATGACCGGCCTCGTCCGCGGCGACCTGTTCGTCCGCGACAGCAGTGTCTGCGACGTGACTGGGATGGTGTCCGGGAACCTCCTCGCGGAGCGGACGGGCAAGGCGGTCCTTCGGGGCCTCGTGACGAAAGCCGCGAAAGCCGCGGGCGGCGACCTCGAGGTCTACGGGCTGGTTCAAGGAGACGTCGTCAACGAAGGCGGCCGTCTCTACGTCGACAAAGGGGCCGTCGTCCGGGGAAAGGTCATCGGGCAGACCCATACTGCGCCGCTCCCGCCACCCGAGAAGCCGGTCACTCCACCCGCCGCTCCTGCGCCAACGGCAACGGCTCCAGGTCCGCCCGCGTCGCCGCCAAAACCCCCGGCCGCGCCGGGCCCGTGAAGCCTCAGGCTTCGACGTTCGATTCGATCGGCGTTTCCTTCAGAGGCATCTTGTCCGGCTTCTTCTCACCGGACGAGAACAGCTGGAGGTACGGGATCAGGTTGCCCATGATCCGGTTCTCCGCTTTTCGCAAGTGCTCCTCGTAGGTGGAGCGGCTCACGCCGAGACTTCGGGCGATGCTCTCCGTCGTCACGTCGCGCGGAGAGCTGTAGTATCCGTACCGGTGCGCCTTCAGGAGGGCGTCCGACTGCTTCGACGTCAGATCGCCGAAAAGGCTGTTCACCCAGATGCTCGACGGCAAGACGCTGAGCGGAAGTTCCCGTTTCCGGATCAGCTCCGTCGGCCCCCGTTTGTTGAAGTCCTTGAACAGGTCCCGCGTGCGCACCTCGTCGAAGGCAATCACTCGGAAATAGCCCCAGCCGTCCTGGAAAATCGCCGGAGGCGCTTCCAACATCTCATGGGGTTCCCACACGTTCCATGGGCTGTCCCAGGTCGCGCACGTGCACTTGAGCATGAAGATGCGGGTGTCCCCCGCCTCGGCCCATTGGTCGATGCACTTGCCCGCCTTCCGAATCTCTTTCGCGATTTCGTCGAGCACCTGCTCGTCTCGGGTCGGCACCTGGATCATCTCTCGATTCCAGATGCACCACATCGAGATGGGAAGGCCGGGATGGTGCGCGGAGATTTTCATGAACGGGTAGTCGTACTGGGTCCGAAACGAGATCTCCCAGAGGCTCATGGACGGCCCATCACCCCCGAGGGGGATATAGGTGGTGCCGTCGTATGACGGCCGCCGAGGGCGGGTCAAAGAGGTTCGTCGCGGGCGTCTTTTCCTCTTTCGAGGTACAACACATGTATCTAATCGCACCGGACAGCACACGGATTTGGACGGACAGCAACCGCAACTTCACCCTCCGGGAGTACAGCCGCCTCGAGTACGGCCGCTCGGACATCGGGTGGATCCTCGCCTCGGTGAAGGCCTCACGGGCTGCGCCGACGAAGCGCCCGAAGGGCTCGCTCGGGTTGCGGCTGCGGTACTTCCTGAACTCCTTCCGCGGTTTCGCCGCCTTCGACGTGCACGGTCACGACGACACGCAGTGCCCGTGAGGCGGCGCACCTTTTTATCGGACCGCCACCCTCCCCAGGCGGGATGGCGGAAGTCACCATTCGCTACTGCGCTCCGTGCCGATATCTGCCGAAGGCGATCCAGGACGCGGATGCGATTTTGAAGGAATTCGGCGAGACGTTGTCCGCCCTCCGGCTGGTCCCCGGCGATCACGGCGTATACGACGTCGCGGTCGACGACACGGTTGTGTTTTCGCTCGAGAAAACGAACCGGTTCCCGGAGTCGACCGAGCTGATCCAAGAGATCCGCGCCCGGGTCAAGCCGCGCAAGGCTCGCAAGAGAGCGTAATCCTCGCCTCTGGGGGGTCTTCACCGACCCGTCACTTGACGGCCGTCTATGGCGGGTCAAAATCCCTCATCGACCCCGTTGTTCTCCTGTACATGTTCGGAAACACATATCCGATCTTCGATGCGCAGGGAATTGTGAGCGAGTACGTCCGGAACCCCGATTTGGCGGAGTATGTCCGCTGGGAGTACCGCCCCGCGGACCGGTCGAGCGTGATCCGTTCCATCAAGCGGAGACGGACCACGACCCGACGGGTCCCGTTTGCAGGAGCGACGCGGATCGCGCGTCGGATCCGAGCCTGGGTGAAGGACCTGCGGGAGACGACCGGAGGGACGATCGAGTCGGGTCTCATGTACCGCGCGATGCTGCGCGAGAAAGTCCTGTAAGCTAGTCGGGCGTGTCGATCGCGAGCACGACCTTGCCGAACTGCTCGCCTCGCCCCAAGTATTCGTGGGCCTGGCGGGCCTGCTCGAGCGGGAAGACGCGGTCCACGACCGGCTTGAGGCGGCCCATGAAGACGAGCTTCATGACCTCCTCGAACTCCCGCTGATTCGCCATCGTCGAACCGAGCACGGAGAGCTGCCGCCAGAAGAGGTATCGCGCGTCGAGCTCGAGGAGAGCGCCGGTCGTCGCGCCTGGAACCACGACGCGGCCCCCTTTCCGGAGGCTCCGGACGGAGTCCTTGAACGTCGCTTCGCCGACATGATCCACGACGACGTCGACGCCGCGCTTCCCCGTGAGTTCCCAGATCGCCTTGGACCACGGCATCGCCTTGTAGTTGACGAGGACATCCGCGCCGAGCGCCTTCGCCTTCTCCAGCTTCGCGTCGCTCGAGCTCGTCGTGAAGACGGTGCAGCCGGCGAGCTTTGCGACCTGGATCGCGGCCGTCGAGACGCCGGATCCGGCGCCGAGGATGAGAACGTCCTCTCCAGGCCGGACCTTCGCGCGGGTGATGAGCATCCGCCACGCGGTCATGAACGCCAGCGGGACGGCGGCGGCCTGCGGGAAGTCCATGTCCGTGGGAATCTTGAGGACGTTTCTCGCGGGGACGGCGACCTTTTCCGCGTACGTCCCGGGAAGATGCTCCCCGAGGATCTTGTACTCGACACATTCGGAGTCCTCGCCCCGGAGGCAGTACTCGCACCGGCCGCACGAGACCCCCGGATTCACGACGACGCGGTCGCCGACCTCGACGTCGGTCACGTCGGAGCCGACCTCGGCGATGTCCCCCGCCGCGTCGCAGCCGAGGATATGAGGGAGCGTCAGCTTGAGGGTCGGGATTCCTTCGCGGACCGCCAGATCCAGATGGTTCAAGGATGCCGCGTGGACGCGGACCACCACTTGGTCCGGTCCCGGGACCGGATCCGGATGATGCCGGTCCAACTCGAGAACCTCGGGCCCGCCGAAGCGGGGCACGACGACCGCCTTCAGCGTACCACCTGCGCGACAGCGGCGAATCGAAGCGGTCCTAGATAAGGGCCGCCGTCACCGCACGTTGTAGCCCTTCGACTGGAGCAATCGCACGACGTC
>VBLV01000197.1 GCA_005879045.1 Methanobacteriota archaeon
ACGAAACACGTCGTGGTGCGGCTGGAGCCCTGGAAGGTGATCCCTCTCGAGAACCTCATCGCGTATTTCCAGGGCAGTGGGACCCGGTTACTCGTGGAGGTCCACGATGCTGCTGAAGCGAAACTGGTCTTCGAGACGATGGAAGTGGGCGCGGACGGCATTTTCTTGACACCCTCTTCGCTTGACGAGGTCCGGGCCGTTCGTGCCCTCCTCGAATCGTTCCCGCAGAACGTCCGTCTCGTGCGTTCAAAAATCACGTCGGTACGTTCCCTCGGCCTCGGCGACCGGGTGTGCGTCGACACGTGCTCGCTCCTGAGGAGCGGCGAGGGGATGCTCGTGGGCAACAGTTCGACCGGCCTTTTCCTGATCCATGCCGAGACGATCGAGACGGGCGACGTGGCCGCGCGTCCGTTTCGAGTGAACGCGGGCCCCGTCCACGCCTACATCTATCTGCCCACGGGCACAACCAAGTATCTCAGCGAACTGCGCACCGGCGACGACGTGCTCGCGGTGGACGCGAAAGGCCGCACGCGGTCCGTCGTTGTCGGTCGGGTGAAGATCGAGCGCCGACCGCTGCTCCTTGTCGAAGCCGAAATCGATGACCGCCGCTATTCCACGATTGTCCAGAATGCGGAAACGGTTCGATTCGTGACGGTCGACGGCGGATCCCTGGGAGTGAGCGACCTCCGGGTGGGGTCGGAGGTCCTCCTGCGAGTGGAGGAAGGCGGCCGCCACTTCGGCATGCCGATTCGGGAAACGATTGCGGAGCAATGACATGACCAAGGTCGTGGCGGTGATCTTGGTCGGGAACGCCGCGGAAGCCGAGCGTCAAGCTCGGATGGCCTTCGGGAAAGGCGCCGAGCTCGTCGAGCTCCGGCTCGATGGCATCGCAGGCTTGAGGACTGAGACGGTGCGCCATCTTGCGAGAGCTTTGGGCGAGCGCGCCATCGCGACGTTGCGCTCTCAGAGCCAGGGTGGTGAGAGCCGCGAGAGCCGTGCTGGCCGCGCCTCGTTGATGCGAGAAATCTGCGGACAGCGGTTCGCGTACATCGACTTGGAGCTCGAGGCGGATGCCGAAGGACTCAATACGCTCGCCCGCGCCGCCTCCCGCCACGGCACGAAGGTCATCGTATCCCACCACTTCGCCGAAGCGGTCGACGTTCATCGAGTGTCCGAAGCCATCGACGCGTGCGAGGCCCATGGCGACGTTGCCAAGGTCGTGCTTCCCGTAAACGACCTCGACGGCGCTATCCAACTTGTGGACCTCGCACGCTCGAGAGCCGCTGGTCATAATCACATCCTAATCGGGACGGGCGCGGGCGGGATGCTGACCCGCGCGCTCGCGGGCGCCATGGGTGCAGAGATTCAATTTGCCGCATGGGGCCGAGCCGCGACGCCAGGCCAATTCGCCCTCTCGAGCGCGGCCCGTTTGCGCGGCCGCGAGCCAATCATCCTGGGTCTGGTGGGTCACCCATTGGAGCACTCCATCTCGCCCGTCATCCAGGAGACGGCGCTTGCCGCCCTCGACCTGCCCGCCGTGTACCTGCCGTTCGACTTTCTCCTGGATTCGCTCGACGCGTTCTGGCTTGCCATGGACCGTGTGCGGATCCGGGGCTTCAACGTCACGCATCCGCTCAAGGAATCCGTTGCGCAACGGGTCGACGAAATGGACGCGGACGCCGAGCGACTCGGCGCGGTGAACACCGTGGTTGTCGACGATGGCTGGACGAACGGCCACAACACGGACGTCTATGGATTTCGGGTGTCGTTGCGTGCCCTCGGCCTCCGAGTCGGAGGCCGCAGCGCCCTCGTCGTCGGTGCGGGGGGCGCGGCGAAAGCGGTCGTCCACGTGCTCCTCCGGGAAGGAGCCTCCGTGCAGGTGACGAACCGCACAATCGCCCGCGCGGATGCGCTCGCCGATTCGTTTGATGAACCCGTTGCGGTCGTCCCGATGAAGGGTGAACGCGACCCCGATCGGGATGAAGGGCATCGAGAACCGGCTGCCCGTGCCGGAAGCGATCGTGGCAAAGGCCGCGTTCATTTACGATCTGGTGTACAATCCGACCACGACCCCGCTCCTCCTTGTCGCCCAGCGTTTGAATCGACCTGGAACCTCCGGCCTCGACATGTTGCTCCATCAGGCCGCAAAGGCCTTCGAACTCTGGACCGGACAATCCGCACCGTTCGATGCGATGCGCCGGGCCGCGAAAGAGGCGCTTCGATGAAGGCTCGGGCCTCCTGCTTCGGCGCCGGTACGATCGTCAACGCGATTGCGACCGGCAGAGGCGTCACTTTCGGCCTTGCGCTCCGTGCCTCGGCGACCGTGGAGAGGCGACCCGACGCGTTCGGCGTGCGGGTCGATGTGGCGGACGGGGTCGATCCCGCGCTGGCCCTGGGTGCCGCCCGGATGACACTGCATCAAAGCGGCGTCGGGGCCGGCCTCGCGATCTCGATCGATTCCGAGATTCCGATTTCCCGCGGCCTGAAGAGCAGCTCTGCGGTCGCGAATGCCGTGGTCCTCGCGAGTGCGCGGGCCCTCGGGGTGGAACTCGAACCCCTCGAGATGATTCGGATCGGGGTGCGCGCCGCCACCGAAGCGGGCGTGACCCTCACCGGTGCGTTTGACGATGCGTGCGCGTCGTTCTTCGGGGGAATTGTATCAACGGACAACCGCTCCGACACGATTCTCAGGAGAGACCGATTCCCTGACGACCTCATCGCGGTCGTTGAGGTGCCCGCCCGCAAAATCCCGAAGGCGAGTCTCAAAGGCCTGGACTTCGTCTCGATTCGACCCCAGGTCGAAGCGGCGTTCCGGCTCGCCGAACGAGGCGACTACTTCCGGGCGATGGAGGCGAACAGCGCGGCATACGCGCCGGTGCTGGGAGTGGACGAGACGCCCGCGGTCCGCGCCAGGGAGGCCGGCGCCATCGCGGCCGGGATCAGCGGCACCGGGCCGGCCATCATCGCTCTCGTCCGGCCCCCCCATATCGAACCGGTGCGAAAAGCGCTGGAAGAGAGTGCGTCCGACGTCCGCGTCGTCCGGCTGAACACGGTCGAATCGCCCGAGGTGGTCGTCTGAGATTCCGGTCCATGGCTTCCCGCGTGTCCGGATCAATTCCGGCCCCGCCGTCGAAGAGCTTCACGCATCGCGCGATCGTCCTCGCCGCGTTGTCCCGGGGCCCGTGTCACATCCAGCGACCGCTTCTGGCGGAGGACACCGAGGCCACGATGGCGGGGATGTCCGCGTTCGGTGCGGAAATCACTCGAACGAGGGAGGGAATTCGCGTCTCCGCCGGGGCGTTGCACGCGGCCGATGCTCCGATCGACGCTCGGAACTCGGGGACGACCCTGCGAATCCTCACCGGGGTCGCGGCGCTCTATCAGGGCCAGACCGTCTTGATCGGGGATTCGAGTCTGCGCAAACGGCCGATGGGCCCGTTAATCGACGCGCTCGAGTCCCTCGGTGCCCACGCCCACTCCCTGAGTGGAGATGGTCGCGCGCCCGTCGAAATCCGCGGAGGCCTCCATGGCGGCCGCACCTCGGTTCCGGGAGGGGTCAGCTCCCAATTCCTTTCGAGTCTTCTGATCGTGTGCCCACTCGCGGATGGCCCGTCCGAGATCCGGGTCGTTCCCCCGATTCGGTCGGCGTCCTATGTCGAGATGACGCGGCGAACGATGCGGTCGTTCGGGGTCGAGGTCGACGTCGTAGCGGATACCTTCCGCATCTCCGGCGGTCAGGCCTACCGACCGACGGATATCCAGGTCCCGGGAGACTTCTCCTCCGCCGCATTTCCTCTCGTCGCCGCCGCGATCACGGACGGCGATGTGACCGTCGAGGGGCTCGACCCGGAAACCCCCGAAGGGGACCGCCGGATCGTCGACCTCTTGCGGTCGTTCGGAGCGAGGGTCGACACCGCGCGGGATCGCGTGCGCGTTCGGAGCGGCGACCTCGTGGGGCAGAATGTCGATGTCGGCGACACGCCCGACCTCTTCCCGGTCCTGGCCGTCCTCGCGTCGCAGGCGCATGGCGAGACCCGATTTGTGCACGGGGAACACCTTCCCCTGAAGGAGAGCGATCGCATCGCGGCGACCGTCTCGATGCTCCGCGCATTGGGGGGTCGGGCGGAGCCCACTCCAGACGGGTGCATCGTCCGCGGTCCGGATCGTCTCCATGGGACGTTCGTCGATGCGCGCGGAGACCACCGGATGATGATGGCCGCCGCGGTGGCCGGCCTCGCGGCGGGCGGCCCGCTGGACATTTCGGACCCGTGGTGCTTCCGGGTTTCCTATCCGTCGTT
>VBLV01000198.1 GCA_005879045.1 Methanobacteriota archaeon
GTACCGGGTCGTGCGAAGTGCATTCGAGATCATCGAGAAGCGCACCCAGAAGAATCCGGTCCAGGTCCTCGTGGACGCGCTGGAGAAGGCAGCGCCCCGCGAGGAAGTTACCCGCCTTCGGTTTGGCGGGATCTCGGTCCCGCGGGCGGTTGACGTCGCACCATCGCGGCGGCTCGATCTCGCGTTGCGGAGCATTTGTCAGGGGACCGTGAGCGCGACGTTCAAGAATCGCAAACCTGTTGAGGAGTGCCTCGCGGACGAAATCCTGCTTGCCGCGAAGGGCGACATGCAGAGCTCCGCAATCGCGAAGAAAGAGGAATTGGAGCGAGTCGCGTCGTCCGCGCGATGAGTCGCCCTCCCGTGGACCGAAGGTTTAATTAGTCTCGGTCGGGTGCGACCTCACTCACTGGCCTTCCTCCATAGGTGTCACGCCGATGGGACGAAAAGAAGAGAACATCAAGAAAGCCCAAGCCCTCCTTCACCTGAAGGACCGCATCCGCAACATCGGCACCGCGGCACACATCGATCACGGCAAAACGACCCTTTCTGATTCTCTCATCGCGGGCGCGGGGATGATATCGGAAGAGCTCGCGGGCCAACAACTCTTCATGGACTACGACGAGCAAGAGCAAGCCCGCGGCATCACGATCAACGCCGCGATCGCGTCGATGGTCCACGACTTCGAGGGCGGCCAGTATCTGATCAACCTCATCGATACACCCGGCCACGTGGACTTCGGTGGCGACGTCACCCGCGCGATGCGCGCCATCGATGGCGTCATAATCCTCGTCGATTCCGTCGAAGGGATCATGCCTCAGACGGAGACCGTCATCCGCCAAGCGCTCAAGGAGCGCGTGCGGCCCGCCCTGTTCATCAACAAGGTCGACCGCCTCGTGAACGAGCTCAAGATCTCGCCGGACCAGATGCAGCAGCGATTCACCAAGATCATCACAGAGGTCAATAACCGCATCCGCAAGTGGCTCCCCGAGGACATGGGCGAGAAATGGATGGTCCACGTCGAAGGAGGCAGCGTGGCCTTCGGGAGCGCGTACCACAAGTGGGCCCTGTCCGTGCCGTTCATGAAGAAATCAGGAATCACGTTCAAGGACGTCTACAAGCACTGCCAAGAAGGCACGATGAAGGAGCTGGCGAAGAAGGCGCCCCTCCACAGCGTCGTGCTGAACATGGTCATCCGCCACCTGCCGAACCCGCTCGAGGCGCAGAAGATCCGGATCCCGATCATCTGGAAAGGCGACATGGAGAGCCCGGTCGGCAAGGCGATGCTCTCCGTCGACGAGAACGGCCCGGTGGGCTTCATGGTCACGAAAATCATCGTCGATCCGCAGGCGGGCGAAGTCGCCGCCGGACGGCTCTTCTCCGGCAAGATTCGCCGCGGTCAGGAGCTCTGGGTCATCGGGATGCCGAAGCCCCAGCGCGCGCAGACGGTCGCGATGATCGTCGGCCCGGACCGGATCCCGGTGGACGAGATCGATGCCGGCAATGTCGTGGCGGTCGTCGGGCTGAAGGACGCGATCGCCGGCTCGACCGTGAGCGACGACAAGGACATGCAGACGTTCGAAAAGATCGTCCATTACTCCGACCCGGTCGTGACGATCGCGGTGGAAGCGAAGTCCACATCGGACCTCCCGAGGCTCGTGGAGGCCTTGCGCCTCATCGCGAAGGCGGACCCGAGTATCGTGGTCGAGATCAATCAGGAGACGGGAGAGCACTTGATCTCCGGGATGGGCGAACTCCACCTCGAGATCACGATCTACCGCGTCCAGAACGACTACAAGATTCCGGTAACGACGAGCCCGCCGATCGTCGTGTACCGCGAAGGTGTCCGCAGCAAGGGCGGTCCGTTCGAAGGCAAATCGCCAAACAAGCACAACCGGTTCTACATGGAGGTCGAGCCGCTCGAGCCCAAGGTCGTCGAGGCAATCCGGGCCGGAGAAATCGCCGCGGGCCAGCGGATCAAGGACTCGAAGGTCCTCGCGAAGAAGCTCGAGGAGCTCGGCATGGACCGCAACGAGTCCAAGAGCGTCGTCTGGATCCACGACACGAACATGCTGGTCGACGCGACGAAAGGGATCCAGTACCTGCACGAGACGATGGAGCTGATCAAGGAAGCATACATCGAGGCGATGAACCGGGGGCCCCTCGCCGCGGAGAAGGCGATGGGGCTCAAGGTGCGCCTCGTCGACGCGAAGCTCCACGAAGACTCCGTCCACCGCGGCCCCGCTCAGGTCATCCCGGCGGCACGATCGTCGATCTACGGCGCGATGGTCCAAGGCGTGCGGACCCTGCTCGAGCCGATCCAGAAGGTCTTCATCAACGTGCCCCAGGATTTCATGGGCGCCGCACTCGGGGAGATCCAGAGCCGACGCGGCGTGATCGAGGACATCAACCAGGAAGGCGAGATCACGGTCATCCACGCGAAGGCGCCCGTCGCGGAGATGTTCGGTTTCGCGTCCGCCATCCGGTCCGCGACGCAAGGCCGCGCGCTCTGGTCGACGGAGAACAGCGGTTTCGAACCGGTCCCGCCGAATCTGCAGTCCGAGGTCGTGCGGGCGATCCGCACCCGGAAGGGCCTTCCGCCGGAGCCGTACGACGAAGCGTACTACGCGGCGTGAATGCAGAGGTCATAAACGCACGTCGGGCGTATGCGTTCCGAGCGTGGGCCATGACGACGGACCGACGATTCTCTCGTTTCAGCAAATCTCCCGCCACCGCGGCATTCAGCGTCACGGAGATCCCGGACGACGGCGTGTGTCTCTCGGCATTCGTCATCGTGACCGAAGCCCTCGATTCAAGGAAGGTCCTCATGGGCCACATGAGCCCAAAGGCGGCGTGGGACCACATCGGTGCCCTCGATCCATCTCGCGTCGAGGCGCACTCGCACGGCTGGATGCTTCCTTCGTCCCATTTGATCTTCCGCGAATCGCCCGACGATGCCGCCCGACGCATTGCCCGGGAGCAACTCGAGTTGCCCGGCCTCGCGCTCTCCGGTCCCACGGTGGTCTCGGAGGT
>VBLV01000199.1:0-1409 GCA_005879045.1 Methanobacteriota archaeon
CGAGCCGCTGATCAACGAGGTCGTGATTGAGCTGGGCGAGAAGGACCTCTGGAACAGCCAGACCCCGGACGGGGATTCCCAGTTCCTCGACGACTACGCGCACCCGCAGCTGCAAGGCCTGCTGCCCGTCCTGTACCCGGGCGTCTTCCCGAACCTCGCGGCCCTCACCGGGACCGGAGCCTCCCGGGCGGACCTGATTGCGATCCTCCTGACGGGGATTCCGTCCGGCATCATCCCGGGATTCCAGAACTCGAACGGCCCGACCCAGGCGGACGAGCTGCGCCTGAACCTCGCCTTCGCCCCGAGCTATCCGGCAAGTGACTCGGGCATCAACCCGCCCGGGGACAGCGCGAAGCGCTTCGGCCTCCTGGGAGGCGACCTGGACGGCTTCCCGGACGGCCGGCGGGTATTCGACAACGTGACCGCGGTCGAGCTCCGCGCAATCGCGGGAGCGACGTACCCGTTGATCGACAGCAGCTTCACGCCGGACGGCGCCGCCGGCCTGTTGATGGACGGGACGAAGGAGGATCTCCCGTTCATCCCGAAATTCCCCTACCTGGCCGTGCCGTACGAAGGATACGAGCACTCGCACGACCCGTAGATCGGGTGGTAGTTCAGGATCCGCGGCGCCTCAGGCCGCTGGCCCCCGGTCCGCATCGGAGGGCGGCGATTCGCATGGGGCACGAGAGACCACAAAAACGCATCAGTGGTACTGCGGGGGTCAAGAACGGCGGCACTACTGGATCCCCCGGAGACGTTCCCTTGAGCGAGCACCGCTTGACCGTATCGTTCGTAGGCCTGGGTTATGTTGGACTCTGTACGGCCGTCGCCTTCGCCAATCGGGGTCTCAACACGCTCGGCGTCGATGTCGACCCGGAGCGACTCGCCCTTGTCGAAGTGGGCCGGGCACCGTTTCATGAGCCGCGGCTCGAGCGGCTCCTCAAGACCGCCGTCCTCTCGGGGCGGTTGCGGGTCTCGGACGAACTCTCGGACGTGGCTGAGACCGATGTGATCTTCCTCACGGTCGGAACGCCAAGCCAGTTAGACGGATCGATTGACACACGCCACGTGGAATCCGCGGCCCGCGAAGTCGGGGCCGCCCTTCGAACCGAGCGAGACTTTCGGCTCGTGGTCGTGAAGAGCACCGTCGTCCCGGGGACGACGCGGTCCGTCGTCATGCCGTTGCTCGAAGCGAGCAGCGGGAAGAGGGTCGGGGTCGAACTGGGTCTGTGCACGAACCCGGAATTCCTGAAGGAGGGCTCGGCGATCGACGACACGTTCCGTCCGGACAAACTCGTGATCGGTGCGATCGACGAAGGATCGGCGAGCCACCTGAAACGACTCTACCGCGCTTTTTATGGAACGAAGCTTCCTCCGACCATCGAGACCACGCCCGAAACGGCCGAGAT
>VBLV01000199.1:1493-1927 GCA_005879045.1 Methanobacteriota archaeon
CGATGTGGAACGAGTCGCAGCGGCTATCGGACTCGACCCGAGAATCGGGCCACTGTTCCTGAAGGCGGGGCCTGGTTACGGAGGGAGCTGTTTCCCGAAAGACGTCCGGGCGCTGATCGCCTTCAGCCGCGAACGAGGATACGATCCGAGCCTCCTTGCGGCCGTGGAGAAGACGAACGAACGACAAGCAGCCAAAGTCGTCGAGCTCTCGGAAAAGCTCATTGGCTCTTTGGAGGACAAGCGGGTCGCCGTCCTCGGCCTCGCCTTCAAAAAAGATACGGATGACATTCGGGAAGCGGCTTCGATCCGGGTGATCCACCGCCTGAAAGAGAAGGGGGCGCGCGTCACGGCATACGACCCGATAGCGATTCCGGGTGCGCGCCAGGTCTTGGGCGACGCCGTCGAGTTCGCCGCGGACGCGAAGTCCGCGATTC
>VBLV01000199.1:1968-2526 GCA_005879045.1 Methanobacteriota archaeon
GCGCGATGAGTTGGAAGGCGTGAACGTCTTGGCAATCGGCACCGGTCATTCTGGGTCCATCCGGTTGCATCCCACGCCGGACCCGAGGTTGCCCGCATGATGGAGGCCGAGGGCGAGTTCGTAGCCGCGGCGTTGCGGTTCTCGGCCACGCTCGCCCAGCGAGACTTCCAGGCCGAGCTACTTCGGCTGTACCGGTCTCAGGGGTGGGCTCGGACATTGCGAGCGATGCGCCTTAGGGTGCTTAAGGCGCACAAAGATCGGTGTACGTTCGAGGTATCTCTGGACACCGAGAACGGATGGCAGAGCGTGATCGGGAAAGTGCACGATGTCGACCGTTCGGACGTGGTCGGGGTCATGCAGTCCATTGTGGATGCCGGCTTCGGTCCCACCGCGGAATTCGCGATTCCACGGCCATTGACATACGTGCCTTCATTGCACGTGCTCGTGGAGGAGAAAGTTCACGGGACGGGGGCCAAGGAAATTTTCCTGGACGGCGATCTCAACGAGCAACTTGCGACCGCACGGCGGTGCGGCGCCTGGTTGGCCCGATATCATACG
>VBLV01000199.1:2591-5912 GCA_005879045.1 Methanobacteriota archaeon
CAGCAGATGCGGAGGTTCGGAGGCCCGCTCGGCATCAAGGCCGCGCTGTTGTTGCGAAATCTGGAAGCGGCGATCCCGACGCCCGGCAGCTTCGAACCGTGTGCGGGGCACGGCAGTTACATGCCGGAGCACGTGATTTTGAGCGAACGGCGTACGATGGTGATCGACCTGGACGAGTATGACGTGGCCGACCCGGCTCGGGACCTGGCATGGTTCATCGTGTCTCTCGAGCGTCTGGGTTTGAAGAAGCGGGGCTCCCTCCGGGCTCATGACCAATCCGTCGACGCCTTTCAGGATGCCTACCGCGCGTCCGGGCCCCGGGACGCATCCACGCACCTTGCGTTCTACAAAGCCGCGGAATGCTTGCACCGGGCGGTCCGAGATTTGCGCAAACGGAGTCCTCCGATCCCCGAGTGGAGCGAGATCATGCTCGACGAAGGGCTTGGCGCGCTGTGACGGGTTCGCCCAAGTCCAGACGCGACCGATCGTGCCTCGCGACCGGTTCTGAACTCACTCAACCAGTCCGATCCGTTCCCCGACCGCATGAAGTTCTTGGAGGAACTTCTTGGCCTTCTTCGGGACCATCGGTCGCCCGCCCCGCCCGAGCTGCGGCGTCATCAAAGTCGGGTCGCCGAGCCAGCGGAAGTTCATATAAAGCCGGGCGGCCTCCAGGATTTTCGGAAAGTCATCGGGAGCGCCTTCCGGCCACCGGGATCGTCGGTATTCGCGTTCACATTTCCGGACGAGGGGTCGAGGCCACGAATGCGTCAAGGATGCGAGGTCGATCTCTCCGGGCGCGATCGCGGCGGACTGCCAGTCTGCGGGCCAGCTCGTGCCGTTCTGGTAGATGATGTTCAACCCGAAGTATTCGCCGTGGATGACGGTTCGAGGTGCCTCTAGCAGTCGTGGGGTGAGGGTCCCGAATTCGTCGCAGAGGTCCAACAGCCATGGGAACCGATTCTGCAGGTGGGCGAACAGCTCCCTGGTCCGCCGTGCCCAACCCGCATAGTAGGCCGCGTCGTACCTCCGGAGGAATTTCAGTTGCGCGCTCGGGTACCGCCGGCGGTTCGCGGCATGAAATCTCCCGATCCATCGCGCCGCCCGCACCATCGCGTTCGGGTCGCGGGAGTGGCTGCTCTGGATGCCGCCTTTCACGTACTCGATGACCAGCCATGGAACTCCCGCAATCCCGTCGCGGTACACACCGTAGAAGGTGGGGGTCGACGTGCGGAGCGGTCGCAGGACGTCCCGATAAACACGGGCCTCGTACCCCACGTCACCTCGGTGGCCATAGACGCCGTCGAACGTCCTCGTCCCGTATTTGATGAAGACGCGCAACGGGGTTCCATTCCCCCCTACGCGGCACGTCACGATCTCCGTCGGGAAGGTGCTCTCGTACGGGTTCGGCTGACGCCTGAGTACCGTGACGCTCTCGTTTCCGGTGCCGTTCTCGCGAAAGACGGCCGCGAGACCGGTTGCGAGTCGTCCCTGATCCGGGAACCTGGAACTCGACCCGTTTGGCTTCAATCGGCTCCCCCGTCGATGAGCGTCCGCTTCCAATCCGCGGGGCCGACTGCGGTCAAGCTCTGAAGGCTCGACTCCACCTCGTCCGTCAAACGGCTCATCCCCCCCGGCTCGAGGATGAGGATGGAGTTGCAGGTCCTGAGCGTGCTCGCCCGGTGGGCGATCATCAGGGTCGTGCGTCCTTTCATCAACCGCTGGATCGCGTCGAGCACGGTCGCCTCCGTTTGGACGTCGAGCGAACTGGTCGGCTCGTCCAGGATCAGGATCGGCGCGTCTTTCAGGAACGCCCGCGCGAGCGAGATGCGCTGTCGCTCCCCGCCCGACAGCTTCATTCCCCGCTCGCCAACCTGGGCGTCGTATCCGTCCGGGAGCCTCTTGATGAACTCGTGCGCTCCCGCCAACTTCGCCGCCTCCACGATTTCATCGCTCGTCGCCTCCGGTTTGGCGAAGGAAATGTTCTCCGCAATTGTCGTCGAGAAGAGCAAGGTGTCCTGCAAGACGACGCCGAACTGGTTTCGAAGGTCCGCGATCCGATAGTCCTTCAGGTCCACATCGTCGAGGGTGATGACGCCCTCCGTCGGGTCGAAGAACCGGAGGATGAGGCTGGAGAGCGTCGTCTTGCCCGAACCCGTCGGGCCGACGACGCCGAGGCACATGCCCGGTGCGATGCCAAACGAGACCTGGCGTAAGATGAGGCGACTGCGATCGTATCCGAAGGACACGTTGTGGAATGCGATCTTCCCGACCGCCCGATCCAGCCATCGGGCACCGCGCTTCTCCGGGACGTCGGGTTGCTCGCTCAGAATTTCGAGGAATCGTTCCATCCCGGCCAGGGCCATCTGAACGTCGAGGACCTTCTTCCCCATGTCTTTCAAGGGCGAGTACAACTGGGTGAGGTAGTAGTTGACCATCAACAACGCACCCAGGCTCAAGGTGCCGGCGAGCACGTGCTGGATGCCGACGTACAGCACGGCCGCCAAGCCAATCGCGGTCACCACCCCGACCAGCATGCTGTAGACCCCTCCCTCCACGAGGACCTTCAACGCGGCAGAGGCCGTCTCGGTGTACCGGAACCGGAACTCCTCGTTCTCCCGCTCCTCCTGGCCGAACGCTTTCACGACCCGTGCGGCGCTCAGCGACTCCTGCGCGGCGGACATCGCTGCACTCTCGGACGACTTGACTTTCCTCCAGCCGAGCCGCATTCGTCGCTTGTAGACCAGGGTGAACAGGAACATGAACGGCGTCACGGACAAGGCGATCAAGGCGAGCTGCCAGTCGAGGCGCACCATGACCAGCATCATCCCGCCCAACGTCAGGACGGCCGTCACTAGCGGAATCAAGCCGTCCGTCGACAAGGATCGGAGCGAGGTGGCGTCGTTTTGGATGCGGTAGGTGGAGTCGGTCGTGCCCTTCGTGTCGTGGTAGACGGTCGAAAGACGTTGCATCTGCCGGAACAGGCGCACCCGCATGTCGGTGGTCATCCGGTTCCCGACCCGATTGGTCAACCAGATGCTCACCAGGTTCTGCAGATAGCTCAGGACCGTGCCGCCAAGCAAGATGCCGAGCGCGAGTGCGGTCACATATTCCTTCGAGAGCTGAGAGGGATCCGGGGCCAAGATCGAGAGATACTCCGGAAACGGCTGCGACCCGGCGACGTTGTCGACAATGAGCTTGATGGGCAACGGGGTAAGGATTGTGAGCGGCACGACGGAGAGTGACACCACGAAGAGCAAGGCGATTGACCGCGAGTACGGTCTCATCTCGCGGAGCGACCTCCGGACGGTTCCGCCCCCTTCG
>VBLV01000199.1:5925-8594 GCA_005879045.1 Methanobacteriota archaeon
AGAGCTGGTCCGCGCGCGTGCGTCGAGCCGGCGCCGTCGGGAGGCAACGACCGCCCAGCCGATCCACGCGACGGCCGGTGCGAAGATCCGCAGGAACCGGAGCTGGGAATCCGAGAAGAACGAGCGTCCGAAATCCCAGAGCTGCGGGAGGAGAGGAACGTCCAGTTGGTAGTTCGCGACGAGATAGCCGGTCAGGAACGAGAGGAGGGAGAGGGCAGTGAGAATCACGGCGACGGACTTCGCGAGCTTGCGCCCAGCCGACATCGGCCCGGAAGGGGAACGATCGCGTCCGGACCGAGATGTCCCCCGGGCGGACGTCCGTTCTGTGTTGGCATCCTCCGTGTCGACGAACGTCCTGAGCTCGTCGAGAAGCTGTGCATAACTCCGATCGGCCGCTCGGCGAAGTTGCCGTCTGGCGGGGTCGACGCGGCGGGCGAACTTCCGAGGGTTCTGCTTGTCCGGCGAATCCGCGGGCCCCGTCACGCCGCGACCTCCGCCTGGAGCGCCGGGCGGCGGGACGGCCGATCGAATGGTCCAGTGCCGCCGAAGAAGCCCTGGGGTATCGAGGCGACCTGTTCGTCCATCACGCGGCCACCGTTCGAGCAAGTCTCGCATGATCCCACCGGAAAATCCCGTGTCGGTAAGTGCCCGCGCGACGACGAAGGCCGCGGCGATCGCTGACACCAAACCGGAAAGCCAGACGCCGGACCAGAGTGCGGAGATTGCCAGCGCTGCAAACGCCGCGCTCAGGACAACCGCGGACTTCGAGTATTTCGGGGAGACTCGGAAGCGCAGAAACTGCTTGCCGGGGGCGTGCTCTTCGACCGCGAGGAGCAATCGACTCCGCCCGAGCGGACCTCCCGACAGTTCGAGGTCCCAGGAGTCAAACTCGCCGCCGGCTCTCGCGATAGCGCCAGCGTGTGAGAGCTCCGCCTGAAGTTTTCGAAGGGTCTCCTCCGGAGCTTCCCGCTTGTCACGCCAATACGTCACCTCGAGGCGACGATACCGTGGCCGAGCTGGCGGTCCTCGCCTCCGCCACGGAGTCAGGCCGCCCCGGATTCTCCCGCGCAGGCGCGCCATGGGCTGGAGAAGGTCCAAAACCAGGACGACGACTCGGAGCCCAAGGAGCGACCACCACGGCTTCCGAGTGCCCGCGACGAAATTGGCCCGGCGGGCGCTGATCGATGCTTGCGCAATCGGAAGCACAATCGCGACGAGCAAGATCGGTCCGACCACGATCGAGGCACCCCAGCCGAGGCTGAGCAGGAACATCCCCGCGAGGAGGGCGATCATCAGGTACCACTCCGGGGCGAGGGCCATGGACCAGCGAGAATTGCGCGATTCGTACAGGGATTGGAACGGCGCCGTGCCCCAGACGCCCTGGTACACGCGCCCGTGCATCGCCGAGAAATCGAGCGAGACGCCCCTCCCGTAGAGGCGTCCGCGCCAGCTCAGTTGCCCGATCGAATTGTAGCGAGCCGGCCACTTGTGTTCCAACAGGGCCTCGGCTCTTCCGTACCCGACTTGCTGCTTCCAGAACTTCCGGATCGATTTGCGGCGGTGATGCCAGACGACGGCCGCCGGCGAGTAGCCGATGAGTCCCCCGCGGTCACGGAGACGCCAGCACACGTCGACGTCATCGCCGGCGGCTCGGAACACCGGGTCGAATCCGCCGATCGCCTCGAGCGCGTCCTTCCGGAACGCCATGTTGCATCCCGGGATGTGCTCCGCGACGGTGTCGGAGAGCAGGACCGGGTTCGGACCGCCGGGCGCGTTCGCGACGGCGTCCGCGATCCAGCCGTCGTTCGGAGGTGGGAGGTTCGGTCCGCCCACGCCGACGTACTTCCCTTCCATGAACGCGAGGGCGAGAAATCGCAACCAGTGAATCTCGGGGTACGCGTCGTCGTCGATGAACGCGACGATCTCGCCCGCTGCGGCCCGAGTGCCGACGTTGCGCGCGGCGCTGAGCCCCTGGTTCTTGGTCGTGATGAGCCGGACATGGTACTCCGAGGCGATTTGCGGCGTCGCGTCGGTCGACCCGTCGTTGACCACGATCACCTCGTAGTCCGGGTAGTCGAGCTGCTCGAGTCCCGCGAGCGTGTCGCGAAGGGTCGCAGCCCCGTTCAAGGTGGACACGACGACGGAAATCTTTGGCCACTGAAGGTCGGGGGAGAACGGCGACTCGGCAAACGCCTGGGACACGGCCTGCAACGCGGGCTTGGGCGTCCGATCTCGCGTCGTCAACCCGAACGCCCAGTCTTCGACCCGGAATTTCCCGTGATACCACTCGTCGGTCCAGGCGAAGACGACGACCCCCGCGCAACCGAGACGGAGGGCGATCCGGACTTGCCCCGACAAGATCGCCGCCTGCTTCTCCTCGCCGTTTCGAAGGCTGTCGAGTCCGATCTCACTGAGCAACATCGGGCGGTCATCGCTCAGGCTGTGCAGTCGCGCGAGGTAGTCCTCGAGGGACCGTGGGGATTCCAGGTACACGTTGAAGGACACGAAGTCGAGGAACGGGAGCTGCAAGTATTCCGTCGAAGGGTAGTTCACGTAGGTCACGAGGGCGTTGGGATCCTCCTCCTTCGCGATGCGATAGAGCCGCTCGATGAACCTCTCGACTCGCCGTCTTCCATGCCAACGCACGATCGATGCCGGGATCTCGTTTC
>VBLV01000199.1:8702-9107 GCA_005879045.1 Methanobacteriota archaeon
ATCCAAGAAGGCCATGTGCTCACCCCAGTTGAGCCCCACCATGACCCGAAGCCCGTGCTCCAGGGCGACGTCGAGGAGCCAGCGCGGCGGACCCGTGTGGACCCGAACGACGTTGAAGCCGTTCGTGGCCATCTGGGCGAAGTCTCGTTCCACCGTCTCGGGCGTGAACCGCTCTTCGCCGTTCTCATCGACGAAGAACGTGCCGTAGCTGATGCCGCGAACCCAGAACTTTTCTTTTCCCACATAGAGGAACTTCCCCCGAACCGTGGGGCGCCCCACCAACGACGACCGTTCAACCGAAACTTCCGTGACGATTTGGGCCACGTTCACCATCCCTTCGATGACGGAGAGGACACTCGCCTCGTCCCGGGATCACGCGTCGGTCACGGTCGGGAGCATCCGTTC
>VBLV01000200.1 GCA_005879045.1 Methanobacteriota archaeon
AACGAGTGCGAGAAGATGTCGAGACGGTCCTGGACCTGAAGCCCGCCTTCCTCGTCCACATGGTCCAGGCGACGGACGCGGACTTCGAGCGGTGCGCCGACGCGGACGTCCCGATCGTCGTATGTCCGCGCTCGAACGCGTTCTTCGGGTTGACACCGGACATTCCGCGCATGCTCGGGCACGGCATCGAGCTCCGTCTGGGAACGGACAACGCGATGATCAACACGCCGTCCCTCCTGCGAGAGATGGAATTCGCGTATCGAGTCGCCCGGATGAAGGGCGGCGTGCCGGCGCGCGAGATCTTCGAGATGGCGCTGCGCGGACGTCGTCTCTCCAATCCGGAGGCTCGATCCGGGATTCGCGTTGGTGCGCGGGCCGACCTCGTCATCCTCGATCTCCCGGGCGGGCCGAACGCGTTTGCTTCCCTCGTGCGCGCCTCCGCGAGCGATGTCCGACTCGTCGTCTCGGGGGGACGATCGTGGCCCGCACCGGCTCCGTCGGTCCGGGACGCGTCGATGATCCGGGGACGCCGGCGCAGCGTCGCACGCCCGACCCGATGAAACGTCCGCGGCCCACCCCATCCTTTATCCTGAGGCGCCACTTTCTGGCGCCGATGGGCTTCTACGACGACGTGATGTCGTTGTCCGTCCGCCGTGGTTTCCTGTGGCCTTCGGTTGATTTGTACGGAGGTTTCGCGGGATTCTACGACTACGGCCATAATGGCGTCCTGATGCGCCGTCGGTGGGAAGACCTCTGGACCGAGACGTTCCTCGGATTGAGCGATAACTACTACCTCATCGACACGACGACGATCCTCCCGGAGGCGCCTCTCAAGGCTTCCGGCCACGTGGACCACTTCTCGGACCTCCTGGTCACGTGCACGCGCTGCGGCGAATCGTACCGCGGAGATCAGCTGCTCGAGGCCGCGACGCAGGAAGAACACGAAGGGCTCACGCCCGCAGAGCTCGACGCTCGAATCCGCGAGTTGAAAATCCGTTGCCCGAACTGCAAAGGCGAACTCGGGCCCGCGCGACCCTTCAACATGATGTTCCCGCTCGACGTCGGGCCGACCGGAAAGGATCGCGCGTACCTTCGGCCGGAGACTGCCCAGGGCGTCTACCTGAATTTCAAACGGGAGTTCGAGGCTCTTCGCCGGAAGCTCCCGATGGGGCTCGCGATCGTCGGACGGGCGTACCGGAACGAGATCAGCCCACGCCAGGGCGCGTACCGCATGCGGGAATTCCTCCAGGCTGAACTCCAGATCTTCTTCGACCCCGCGACGTTCGCCGCCGCGCTGCCGTTCGACTCGATCGCATCCACCCCGATTCGCATCGCCTGGGCCGCGGAGAAAAATCAGCCCGGCGCACACGACATTCTCCCGAAGGACCTCGTCGCTCGTGATCTGCCAATCTGGTACGTCTACCACCTCGCGACGGTTCAGCGATTCTATCTTGAGCGGCTGCGCGTTCCGCGAGACGCATTCCGCTTTGCGGAGCTGGATGGGAAGGAGCGCGCGTTTTACAACAAGATTCACTTCGACATCCAGGTGAAACAGGAGAGCCTCGGCGGATTCAAGGAGGTCGGCGGCGTCCACTACCGGACGGACCACGACCTGAAGGGTCACGAGGCCATGTCTCACGCGAAGCAGTCCGTCACCTTCGACGGATCGCGGCTCATTCCCCATGTCCTCGAATTGTCCTTCGGCGTGGACCGGAACGTTTGGGCCTTGCTCGACCTTTCGTACAGCAAAGGCGAACGGATCGTCTTGCGGCTCCCGCCGCGGCTCGCGCCCGTGAGCGTCGGCGTCTTCCCCCTCGTGAACAAAGACGGGCTCCCGGAAAAGGCGGAAGCGCTCCATGCAAGCCTGAGGAAACGCCTCGCCGCCTTCTACGACGACTCCGGGTCAATCGGCCGACGATACGCTCGCATGGACGAGATCGGCACGCCCTTCACCGTGACGGTAGACCACGAGTCGCTCGAAGGAAAAGGCGTCACCGTCCGCGAGCGGGATTCGCAGAAGCAGATTCGTCTGACCGAGACCGAGCTCGCCGACACGCTGACGCAACTCCTCACCGGCGACAAGACGTTCGGCGCGTGAGCCCATGGCGTCGTCACGCCACGTCGACGCCTTCGTCCGCCGCCTCGAAGATGAGATTGCGCGGGAGGTCCACGGTCGCAACCGCGTCGCGCTCGCGTACTCCGGGGGACTCGCGAGCACGCTCATCGCGATGATTGCGCGAAAACGATGCGTGCTGGACTGTATCGTCGCGGGCGTCGACGGATCACCGGACATCCTCGCCGCGAAAGCTGCGAAAGCCCATCTCGACTACCGGGTCGAGTATGTGATCCTGAGTCGTGCGAATCCGCACACGCGTTGCGCGGTCTCATCCGGGATTGGAGCGGCGTCACCTCGATAGCCTGGTACCGCTCCATGCGGCACTCGAGCGCGCAGAAGGGCGCACCATGTTGTCCGGTTTCGGAGTCGCTCGGCCCGACTCAGCAACGGTCGCTGCCCTCGGGGGTGCCGCAGTCGTCTGGCCTCTTCACACGATTGCGCGCGAGACGAGTCTCACACGCTCCGCGATCCGGACCGCGGCCACGGCACTCGGCCTCCCGCCGGAGTGGGCTCGCGTATCTCACCGCGCTCCGGCCGAAGGCGCAGGCATTCGAGACTGGCTCCGCGGATCGAACAAGGGCGTGCAGTGACCGCTCAATCCCGTTCGTGAGAATCACGAAGCCCGCGAATTTCCTTCCGATGATGCACCGATAGCAAGATTAAATAGACCCCTCACGAATGGTCGCGGTGGTCGGCGTCCGCGTGGCGGACAATCGGTTGGGGGGGCTCCAACCCGTGCAAAATCGAACAGGGCGAGTACCACGCTTCATCTCCGGCGTCGCCCTCCTCCTTCTCGCGTTCACGCTCACAGCCTCTCTCGCTTCTGCGGTCCCTCGACGCTCGTACTATCAGCTCGCCGTGATCCTCAACGATTCCCATGCGCCCGACGTGGACTTCACGTTCTGGCTGGATTCGCCATATGCGAACGATCCGGTGAACAACAGCGATGTGATGGCTGCGACGATCGGCATCACCGCGGTCTTCGGTCCCGAGCTCGCATATCAGCAACAAGCAAGCGGCACCTATCGCGAAGTTGTTCACAACCATATCGGGGACTGGTCGTTCTACGCAAACACGACGGAGACGTCGCAGACCGCGAATCCCGTCTTCACAACCGTCGCCATCACAGTCACGTACACCGACAACTTCGATCAGAATCCCCGGACGATTTATCGGTCC
>VBLV01000210.1 GCA_005879045.1 Methanobacteriota archaeon
TCGGCACCCTCACGTTCGGGGAGATCCAAGGCAAGATGGCAAGCCTGTACCCGAACCCCCTCACGCCGCAGCTCCTGACCCTCATCCCGCTCCTCCTGTTCGGCGGAGCCGTCGGCAAGAGCGCGCAGTTCCCGCTGCACGCATGGCTCCCCGATGCGATGGAAGGCCCGACGACGGTCAGCGCCCTGATCCACGCGGCGACGATGGTCAAGGCCGGCGTCTACCTGACCGCGCGCTCGTTCATCTTCCTCGTTCCCTTGTCTTCGGCCGTCCAGCCTCCCTTCACCGCGATTCTCGTCATCGCCGGGATCGGCGGCTTCACGACTTTGTTCGCCGCGACGATGGCCGTCGTCAATTTCGACATCAAACGGGTGCTCGCCTTCTCGACGATCTCGCAGCTAGCCTACATGTTCCTCGGGCTCGGCGCGGGCGCGTACATCATGGCCACGGAGGTCTCCCGCGGGGAGGCCACGAACTCCGCCGGATACAGCGCGGCGTTGTATCATCTGTTCAACCACGCGTTCTTCAAGGCGCTCCTGTTCCTGGGCGCGGGCAGCGTGATCCACGCGGTCGCGACGAACGACATGCGGGAGATGGGCGGCCTCGCGAAACCCATGCCCGTCACCTCGAAGGTCATGCTGTTCGGCGCGCTCGCCCTCGCCGGGATCGTGCCGTTCAGCGGATTCTTCTCGAAAGGCGAGATCCTGTCGGTCACTTTCGAGGCCGGCACGGAGAACCCGGGATTCTACGTACTCTACGCGCTCGGTGTCGGCACCGCGTTTCTGACCGCGTTCTACGCCTTCCGTCTGTGGTTCATGACGTTCCACGGGACGTACCGCGGCCACGTCCACCCGCACGAATCACCGCCCGTCATGACCGTGCCGCTGATGATCCTCGGAGGCTTCACGCTCGTCTCTGGACTCCTTGCGTATCCGATGCAAGGCTTCGGGAACTTCGTCTTCTTCGGGCGGGCCGAGGCTGGCTTCCCGCTCGTGGGCATCCCGCTGTCGGACTACGTCCTCGAAGGGGTCTCGATGGGCGTCGCGGCCTTGGGCCTCGCCCTCGCCTGGGCCGTGTACGCGACGAAGCGGGTCCCCGCGGAACGCTTCACCGCATCCCGGGGCGGCGCCTTCATCCATCGCATGCTGACGAAGCGGTACTGGATTGACGACGCGTACGACGCGTTCGGACGGACGGTCGTCTATGGCATGGCCCGGGCGCTCGATTGGTTCGACCGAAAGGTCGTCGATGGCATTGTGAACGGGGTCGGCCGGGCTGGGGTCATCGTCGCGACAGGGACCGACCGGTTCGATCGCCGGGTCATCGATGGAGCCGTGAATGCCGTCAGCCTCGAGACCGTGCGGGGCGGTTTGCGGCTGCGGCAGCGACAGACCGGACAGGTCCAGAGCTACGCGTGGGTCGTCGTCCTCGGGATCGTCGTGGTCATCGCACTCATGTTCGGACTGACTTTCCTCCAGCGTTGGTGGTCGGGGCTGGGTCGATGAGATGACGTACATCCTGAGCCTCCTCATCTTGGTCCCCCTCGTCGGCGCGGTCGTCGCTTGGTTCGTTGGGACATCCCAGCGGGCGGCGAAGATCATCGCGCTCGGCTTCAGCCTCATCGAGACGACTCTCGCGACGTTGCTCCTCATCGGATTCATCAACCCGGGCTGGGCCGTGTTCTTCGGGGCACCGACCGCGACCCCGCCGCCCACGCCGGGCGCGTATGTTCCGCTGTACTACATGGAACGGTATTCGGGCTGGTCTCAGTTTGGTTTCAACTACATCGTCGGTGTGGACGGTTTGAGCGTCCCGCTCATCTGGCTCACGACCCTGTTGACGACCCTCGCGATCGTTTTCCACTGGGACCAAGAGAACCGACCGCAGGCGTTCTTCGGCCTCTTCCTGTTCCTCGAGATGACCCTCGTCGGCGTCTTCATGTCCCTCGACCTCCTGCTCTTTGCGGTTTTCTGGGAACTCGTCATCATTCCGATGTTCTTCCTCATCGGGATCTGGGGTGGGCCGAACCGCCGATACGCGGCCTTTAAGTTCTTCATCTTCACGCAAGTCGGGTTCGTCATTATGCTGCTGTCGATCTTCACACTCTACTCTAACAGCGCGGGCGTGAATGCTGCCGTTTACGGAACGAACGCGAACACCCTCGACATGACGGCGTTCCTGCACGCGGCGCTCAGGCATCAGACTGGCGCGCTCGCCACCTACCTCACCGTTGGCCTACAGATTCCGATCTTCGCGGCCTTCTTGGTTGGCTTCCTCGTGAAGCTCCCCTCCTTCCCCTTCCATACTTGGCTCCCGGACGCTCACGTCGAGGCCCCGACCGGAGGCTCCGTCCTCCTCGCGGGCGTCCTCCTGAAGATGGGCGGGTACGGGCTCTTTCGCATCAACCTCGGAATCCTCCCCGATGCCGCAAAGAGCCTGTGGTGGGTGCTCGCAGTGCTCGGGACGGTGTCGATGGTCTACGCGGCATTCGTTTGTCTCGCCCAGGTCGATCTCAAGCGGTTGATCGCCTACAGCTCGATAGGACACATGGGCTTCGTCCTCCTGGGCGCCTCGAGCCTCACGGTGTTCGGCGTCCAGGGCGGGATCTTCCAGTTGTTCAACCATGGCATCATCACGGCAATCCTATTCATGCTCGCCGGCTCCGTCAAGCATGCCACCGGCACTCGGGACATCTCCGAGCTTCAAGGCCTTGCGAAGGTGATGCCGCAATTCTCGCTCGTGCTCGCCATCGGATTTTTCGCATCGGCCGGGCTCCCCAGCCTCAATTCGTTCTGGTCTGAATTCATGGTATTCCTCGGGGTGTACGGATCCCCGAATCTCGTCGCGATGCGTGGCCTGATCATCATCCCGTTGATTTCGATCGTCGTGACGGCGGCGTATTACGTCTACACGCTTCAGCGCATCCTCTTCGGCGACGTACCGGAGAAGCTCGGCCACTCTCACGACCTTCTTCCATGGGAACGGGTCCCATATGCCGTCCTCGTGGCCCTGGTCTTCCTCGTCGGCGTTCTACCCTTTTCCTTCCTTGGAATGATCACCGCGTACACGAGCGGTTCGTTCCCGTGGTTGGGAGGCCTCTAGATGTTGATCGATTTCCCGATCCTGACGTACATCGTCCTCCTGCCCGCGGTCGGGGCGGTGTTCACGTACATCTCAGGGTCGGACCGCGCCGCTCGGGCGGTTGCGCTTGCGTTCTCCCTCATCGTCCTCGGCCTGTCGACAATCCTCCTCACGGGATTCCTGGGGACGAACTTGATTTCGCTCCCGACC
>VBLV01000211.1 GCA_005879045.1 Methanobacteriota archaeon
CTCGAACTCGGAGATCCACGGGAACGATCGGACTTCGTGCACGAGGCCTTTCGCGAGGATGTCATCGACGGCGGTGATCGACCACTCGGTCGGGACGAGCCGCCGACGGTCCTTCGTCCCGAGCAGGCCGACGGAGAAGACGCGCGTGATCTGGCTCTGGGAAATCCCATGATCGTACAGGTCCGTGACCGCGGCTCCCGCCCGGAGATCCGTATCGGAGACGAGGTCGTCGACACGCCGCGGCACCGACGGGTTCGAGGTGAGGTCGACTTTCGCAATGTCGGCACTCGGGCCGCTCGGGGGCGCCCGGACCGAGAACGGGCTCACGAGGGACGGCTTCTTCGTGAACCACATCTCCGTGTCGATCGGCTTCGAGGCCATCGCCGCCTCCTGCACGGTCGAGAGGATCGAATCCGGCGCGCGGGCTTCCGCGACGCGCCGCGGCGCCTTCCCGCGGACGTACGAAAGCCACGATTCGGAGGCGTCGAGGATCGACGTGTCCTCGTCCCGCACCGGAGGGACGAGCGGGCCCACGAGGACTTTCGGATATCCCCACGAGCCGACGAATGCACTCGGAGGGGACGCGCCGAACAGATTTGTCGTCCGTAGATCCCGCCGTTCCTCGAACCAGGTGCGGACCCGTTCGAGGTATGGGCAGATGGCGAGCCGACACCGTTTGATGTCGCCGCGGCAGACCTGGCAGGCGATCTCGCGACGGACCTCCGCAAGGCTCGCGCGAATCCCATCTTCCGCCCGCGACGATCCGGCGGACGAGGGAACGGTCATAGTCAAGCGACGGGAGTGGGCGCCACGGGTTTCGCGGGCGCCGGCGAGGGGGCCGTTTTCTCTTCGGGGATGACCTCGTCCCAGCGCGTGTAGCAGATCGGACACACGTGGATGATGCCGCCCGACGCGTTGCACGGCTGGGCCCCGTGGTTCGGGCAGTGGTGCTCCTTCGCCATTTCATCCCTCCGAAGGACCCGCGCCACTTATGGTTTTCGGGCTGGGCTCGATTCCGTAGAGCTTGTCGCGGTTCGCCTCGAGTTGATCGATCGGTTTCCCGGCGAACTCGGCGGCGGTCAACACGGCGACGTCGTGCTCCTTCCCCGCCTCGAAGACCGGCCTCATGCGCGATTTCCAATCCCGGTCCCGGAGGATGTGGTGGTCGAGGATGAGCGTGCGAACCTCCGTCGTCCGTAGGATTCGGACAAGATGTGTCAGAGACCGTTTCGTGTGTTCCGGCGGATAATTTTCCGGCATGTGCGTCATCGGCCCGTCGACGTAGAGGACCGTCGGTTGCGCATCGATGAGGAACGACAGCTGTTCCTTCAGGGGCGGGCCGAGCACGTCGGACGTGTGGACGAAGACTTCGTGCCCCTGGGCGATTCGCGTCATGACGACATACCCGAGCTCGTCGTTGTAGCCGTGCGGCACCGCCGGGGAGAAGAGGAGTTCCGTCCCGCCGAAGTCCATCTGGTTGCCGTCGGCCACCTGGATCGCCTTCGGATACGACTTGAGCCTGCGGACGAACGCACTCGAACGCTCCCGCTGACTCCGGTTGATGTGGAACTTGCCGTCCTTCAGGAAGGCGAGCTTGCCGCGGAAGATGGACGGCGCCGCGGGGTTGTGGTGGTCGTAATGGTAGTGGCTGACCGCGAGGACGTCCGCCTTCTTCGAGGCGTCGCGGATGACCTGCCACAATTCCTTCTGGCGCGAGCGCTCGGTCGGGTGCGGGGGGAGGTCGTAGCGGTACGGTCCAAGTCGGACGCTCGGGTCGAGGAGGATGGTCACCTCCGGCGTTTCGACGAGGGTGGCCATGGATCGCGCGCCGAGGCTGTCCGCCGCGAGGGGCGTAATCTTCATCGTTTCACCGCTCGGCCGCACATCTACCGCGACACGACCGATCGAATCTCGGCCGCGATGGCCTTGGCCTCGGTCGCAGGATTTGCGGCTTCGTAGATGGCCCGGCCGACGATGACGGCGTCCGCGCCCGCAGCGATCGCCTCGGAGGCCTTCCCTCCCTGGGCCCCGACCCCCGGAGCCAGAATCTGTTTCCGTCCGATGATGGCCCGCAGCGCCCTCACCCGTTCCGGGCGCGTCGCCGGCGCGATGATCCCGGTGGCGTTCGCTCGGGTCGCGAGGCGCGCGAGGTCCTCCGCGTGCTTCGCGGTATACTCCACACCTCCCGGATGGCTCATCTCCACCACGACGAAGACCTCCTTCCCGCCCGCGGCATCGACGCACGCTCGCACGGAGTCTTCCCCGACGAAACCATGGCAAATGATTCCCGATGCGCCCGCGTCCACCGCTTGCTCGACGATGAGCCGGTTCGTGTTCGGGATGTCCGCGATCTTGAAATCGCACAGGACGTAGCCGGATTTCGCGAGCGTCCGAAGGACATTGAGGCCACCCGCGAGGACCAGCGGCCATCCCACCTTGACCGCGTCGACATGTGGTCTCACGGATACGGCGATCTCGGCCGCGCGCTTCGGGTCGGTCACGTCGAGCGCTAAGACCAGGCGGTGGTCGAGCCGCATCGAGGCCCTCAAGAGGACGACGGAGAAAAAGCTTCCTTCCGGAGGCGGGATGTGGCGGACCCTTTAAGTAATCCAAGGCGAATCCGACGACGCCCCCGATGCCCGAAGCCCAACGCATCAAGACGAAGGTCTGTCTCGTCGGCGAGGCCGCCGTTGGCAAGACGTCCCTGATCCGACGGTTCGTCCAGGACGAGTTCGACGACCGCTACATCACGACCCTCGGCGCGAAGGTCTCGAAGCGCGAGATGGCGTTCGAGGCCAAGGACCGCACGAAGATCCAGATGGACATGACCGTCTGGGACATCATGGGGGAGAAGGGCTTCCGGGATCTCCTCAAGGAAGCGTTCTTCCATGGGGCGAAAGGGGTCGTCGCGGTGTGCGACCTCACACGGTACTCGACGCTCAAGGAACTCGACGACTGGGTGCAGAGCGTGTTCAACGTCGTGGGGGAGATTCCGGTCGTCTATGCGGTCAACAAGATCGACCTGAAAGACGAGGTCATGATCCTGTACGGCGACAAGGAGATCCAGCAGGCCGTGCGGGCGTTCGAGGCGCCCTATTTCTACGCCTCGGCGAAGACGGGCGAGAACGTGGAGATCCTCTTCCGTCGCCTCGGGACCATGGTCCTCCAACGGGAGGGCATCGCGGTCGCGACCTGAATCAACCGGGAGAACAACGCGCGAATCGTTAAGTAGCCAGCGTCGAAGTCGGGCCGCGGTTCCGGGCGAGGACGTCGGATGACGAAACAGAAGCGGCTCAAATCGAAGGTGTGTCTCGTCGGGGACAAGGCCGTCGGCAAGACCTCGTTGATCCGCCGGTACACGATCAACATGTTCGACGAGGGATACCTGACCACGATCGGCACGCACGTGACGAAGAAGGAGGCCCGCATTCTCCTGCCGGAATACGATCTCCTGGTCGACATCGACATGATGGTCTGGGACATCATGGGCGAGAAGGGATTTCGCGAGCTGTTGAAGGACGCGTATTTCTACGGGGCCAATGGCATCCTCGCGGTGGCCGACCTCACGCGACGACGGACGCTCGACAACCTCGACGACTGGATCGACGGCGTCGAGGACGTGGTGGGAAAGGTTCCGATCCTGATCGCGGTGAACAAAGCAGACCTCGCCGCGAACGCGCGGTTCCGTGAGATCGACGTGGCGGCATTCGCGAAAGCGTACCATGCCGAGTTCTTCATGACGTCGGCGAAGACGGGAGAGCGCGTGGAGGACGTCTTCCGCCGGCTCGGAGCCCTCGTCGCGGAACAACAGCTCCAGCTCGCATAGACCTCGGTGACAGTGCGAGGACTGTTCCAAGCTTCTTGAACAGATTTTTTCGAAATCATTAAGTACGCACGCCCAGATAGTTGCGCTCCCCCGAAGCAACTCTCTCAATCCCGGCTTTTACAACGGGTCTCGGGCCGCGGGTCACGGAAGGCGGAACGGTAGGTCCATGGTCGCGAAGAGGCCCATCGATCGGCGCGTGTGCGCCGCAATTATTCTTCTCGCAGTCGTGATGCTCGCCATGAGCACGGGCTTCGCGGCGATCGCTTCGGCCGACACTCCGAACCTACACGACAACGG
>VBLV01000212.1 GCA_005879045.1 Methanobacteriota archaeon
TCCCAAGCGCCCGGTTGATGTCATGGACATGGGGCGCCAGTTCTTCTTTCACAGAAGTCACGTTCCCGAGGCGTGTCTGTTTCTCGCCTCGATAATGTGCATGGGCCCGTGGTATAAAGGGGTTCGGCGAGGTGACCGAAAGTACCGCCGTACAAGGCCGCAAGGTTCATTCCGCCGGCCCCCTTCGAGACCGTCGTGGACACCGACGAACTGCTCCGCGCGATCCTCGAGTTCCTCCGGACCTGGCGCGAGCAGGCTCCCTCGCGGGTCTCTACCTCCTGGGGTACGATCTACCGCGACGAGCGATTCCCATCGATCCACCAGGCGAACCTCGGCTGGGTGGCCTCTCTTCCGGACGAGGGTTCCGCGAAGATCTTGGCCGACCTCGCCTCGGCGTTCCACGGCACGGCGGTCCGGCATCAGGCCCTCCTCTTTGAGGACGCCGCGGACGCCTACGCGGTCCAAGAAACCCTCGCCCGGCAGGGGTTTCGGCCGATGTCGGAGCTGGCGATGGCCAAAGTCGGGCTCCCGGCGTGTATCGTGAATCCGGAGGTCGAAATTCGCCTCGCAGCGGACGACGCGGCCGCGGATGACTTCCGCATCTTGAAGATTGCGACCGAAGCCGCCATGGGATACAGCCCGCAGGTGGTCGATCAGCTCTGGGGATTCTGGCACGAGCGCTCGCAGCGGGTCGGGATGCAGCCCTATGTGGCGTACCTGAACGGGACCCCCGCCGGGACGATCAGCGTGTGGGCGCGGGGTCCTTTTGCCTGGATCGACGACGTCGCGACCCACCCGGACTTCCGCCTGCGGGGAATTGCGCGGACGCTGATCTTTGAGGCGTGCCGGCGCGCAGCCATGGCGCGTTGCGAATGGGTCTTGTTGACCGCGGACCTGTTCGACACGCCGAAGGAGATGTACCGGACGCTGGGATTCGAACCGGTTGGCGAGGTTCGAGGCTTCGTCCGCGAATGAGTCCGTGAGGCGAATCCTTCTTACGAAGCTTCCCGATTGCGCCCCGTGGATCTCGGACTTCGGGGGAGAGTGGCCCTCGTCGCCGCCGCGAGCCAGGGACTGGGCCGGGCCGCCGCATTCGCCTTCGCCCGGGAGGGATGCAAAGTCGCCATCTGCGCGCGAAATGCAGCCCCCCTCGAGGATACCGCGAACGCCATCCGGAAAGAGACGAAGGCGGACGTCGCGGCCATTGCCGCCGACATCTCTCGCGCGGACGGGGTGAAGGCCTTCGCCGACGGGGCGCTCCGAGCGTTCGGCGGGGTCGACGTCCTCGTGCCGAACGCAGGCGGTCCGCCGCCCGGAGGGTTCGAGACCTTGGCCGACGACCAATGGGCAAAGGGCTGGGAGTTGACGTTCCAGAGCACGGTCCGCCTCGTCCGTGCGTGCCTGCCCTCGATGCGAACGCGAGGCGGAGGCGCCGTCGTTGCGATCCTCTCGATGTCCGTACGCCAGCCGATCGACAATCTCGTCCTGTCGAACTCGTTGCGCCTCGGAGTCGTCGGCGCCTTGAAGACCCTCGCCAGGGAGGTCGCAAAAGACCGAATTCGAGTGAATGGCGTCGCGCCGGGGTGGATCGCGACGGACCGAACGATTCAACTCCATCGGGACCGGGCGGAGCGGGAGCGTCGCCGCATCGAAGATGTGCAGGCGGCGGTGTTGCAGGAGATCCCGATGGGCCGAATGGGCACGGCGGAGGAGGTCGCCGACCTGATTGCCTTCCTCGCCTCGGACCGGGCGGCCTACATCACGGGAGTGATCGCGCAGATCGATGGCGGCCTGTATCGCGGGATCTTCTGAGATCACGCATCGCGTTTCGGCTGTTTGCTCGGCGTGTTCGCGCACGACCAGCACGAGCCGCGGGATGTGCTGTTCCAGGCGCGGCAGTGGCGGCACTGCCATGTCTCGGAAGCGGACCCACGGACCCGGGAGAAGGCGTAGCGACCGATTCCGGCTCCGCACGACCAGCAGACGCCCAACTCGGCCTCGTTCTTGACGCCACAGTGGGGGCAATCCCAGCTGGGTCCGACCATTTCCGGCAGTTTCCGGGCTCGGATTCGCCAGTCGGCCCAGGCGAAGACCGCGCCGCCGACAAGGAGCACGAGCAAGGCGCCGGACAGCAGGTCTTCCACGTTGGAGAAAATTCCCGCGCCGACGTAATATAGACTCTCCGCCGGTTATCACCGGCGTCACTACTGCGAGGCCGCGCTCACTGATTGAACGTCTCGATCTTCTCGAACGTCTGCTTGAGGTACTTGATCAGGACGTCGCGGTTGCGCCGCAGGTGGCTTTCGTACCAGGTGCGGACGAGGTCCGCGAAGAGGCGGTGGAGGTCGTCCACGTTCGCCCGGTCGAGAGGCTGCTCGTACAGCGTGTGAATCGTCCAGATCCGTTTCCAGCCGCTGTACTTGTAGTAGTGTTCCCCCTCGCAATACTCGAACGTCACCCGGAGCTGGATCTTCCCGTCCGCCTCCACGTAATTCACTTTGAGCGCGTCGCCGACGCGGCCCTGGTCCATGGATCGGTCCAGCAGCTGGATCGTCTGGACCGCCGCCGGATTGAAGCCGGGTCGCCAGTGCCAATCCCCGTCCGGGAACGTGTCGGGGAAGACGGCCCAATTCGTGTACGAAGGCTCGAGCGCGAAGTGGACGTTGATCTTGTTGAACCGCTTCCAGACTTTCCAGAAGTCCTCGATCAGGGTCTTGTTGAGCTCGAGGCGTGCGACGTTCTGCTCCCCGACGTCGTCGATGATTTCCTTCGTTTTTTTCTCGAGTTCCGCGTCCAGGGAGGAGAACCAGTCATCCCCCTTGGCCTTCTTCGCCGCCATGGCCAAGTCCCTTCTCACCGTCGCCGAATGAAATCTCTCAGTATATAGGTATTTGTCAGGGAAAATCTGGAGGCGACGACTCAGTCGCCGCCGGCGATGGTGACCATCGCGTAGAACGTGCGGAATGCCTCCAGGTAATCGTCGGCTTCGAATTCGAATCGCAATCCACCGACGCGACGGACGGTCGGGATCAGTTCCGCGCGATCGGCCGCTTACGTGCCTCGGAACTCGACGACCATCCGAATCGGGGTCTTCGCTCGAAGTGGCGCGATCGTCTTCGTGTC
>VBLV01000213.1:0-3264 GCA_005879045.1 Methanobacteriota archaeon
ATCATCGCCGCGGTGACCGCTTTCCTCCCGTCTTCGACCAGGGTGAGAGCCCGCTCGTTCCGCAAGATCCAGTCGACATGGTCCCGACGGAAGCGGTGCTCTCGGAAGCAGAGGATCTCGAATCGGTACAACGCGTCCAGATCATTCGGCCCGGCAACACGGAACAAGGCGCGGTCAAACCGCGCGCCTGCTTATTCTCCTTTTCGACCCGCGAAAGGGTAATCTAGACCCAGCCAAATAGGGCGGAGGTTCATGGTCTCCATCACGGAAATCCTGAAGGGACGCCATACCGGCAAGGAGGTCGAGCTGAGAGGCTGGATCTACCGCACCCGGTCCGTCGGCGGCAAGGCGTTCGTGGTGGTCCGCGATGCAACCGGCACGGTGCAAGTCGCAATCTCTCGTGACGCCGTGCCCGCGGAAGCATTCGCGGCGGCGCAGAAGGCCCTCATCGAGTCCGCTATCGTCGTGCACGGCAAGGTCGTCGAAGACAAGCGCGCCCCGGGTGGGTTCGAGATCCGCGCGGACGACTTCAAGGTCGTCCACTTCGCGGAGAAGTTCCCGATCCAGGAGGACCTGAGCGAGGAGTTCCTGCTCGACGTCCGCCACCTCTGGGTCCGCTCCCAGCGGATGACGACGACCTTCCGAATCCGGCACACGACGTTCGGGGCGGTCCACGAGTACTTCCGGGACCAGGGGTTCTGGGAGGTCCACCCGCCCATGATCACGCCCGCGGGTAGCGAGGGCGGGTCGACCCTGTTCGAACTCGAGTACTTCGGCCGGAAAGCCCACCTGACCCAGTCTTGGCAGCTGTACGCGGAGGCCCTCGTCCTCGCGATGGAGAAGATCTACTATGTCGGGCCCTCGTTCCGCGCGGAGAAGTCCCGCACCACACGCCATCTGACGGAATACTGGCATGCGGAGATGGAACAGGCCTGGGCCGGGATGGACGACGTCATCAGACATGCGGAGGGCGTCATCTCGTACGCGTGTCAGCGGGTCGCGGAAGAGCGCGCGGACGATGTCGTCGCGATGGGCCGCACTCCCGAGTTCCTGAAGGCCGTGAAACCTCCGTTCGAGCGGATGACCTACGACGAGGCGCTGAAGGCCCTCGAGAAAAAAGGCATGGAGATCGAATGGGGCAAAGACCTTCGGACCCTCGAGGAACGCGCGCTGACCGAGGGCAAGTCGAAGCCGGTCATCGTGACCCACTATCCGCGGGTCACCCAGGCCTTCTACAAGGCCCGGGATCCGAAGCATCCGGACCTCGTCCTTGCATTCGACGTGATCGGGGGCGACGGCGTTGGCGAGATTGTCGGCGGCAGCGAGCGCGAGACGGACCTCGAGACCATCCGGAAGGGCCTCAAGGAACAAGGCGAAGACCCGAAAGCATACGATTGGTACCTCGACAGCCGACGGTACGGTAGCGTTCAGCACGCGGGCTTTGGCATGGGGATGGAGCGACTCATCCAGTGGATCTGCAAGCTCGAGCACATCCGCGACGCCGTACCGTTCCCGCGGACACCCTCGCGGTTCGCGCCGTGAGGCGCAGGCTTTTACGCCGACAGACGGTAGTCGTGGACGATGGACGAGACGTCCGACGATCCCTTCGCCCCGCTGATCGGGGTGCACGAAGATTTCGTCGACAAACTTACCGAACTCGAGGCCACGCTGGACGAGATGATGGCGACGCGAGAGACTCGGGAGGGGAACGAAATCATCCTCGATGAGGCCGTCCGGTTCTTCGCGGAGGAACTGATGCCCCACTTGCGGCTCGAGGACGAGGCGGTCCTCCCCACACTCGAGAACGCGATTGGCCGCTACGGGACGCTGGTGACCGTCGTCATGTACGAGCACGAGGAGATTCGACGCGGCGTCGCGAAGTTCGACGAAGCCCGCGAGGACTTGCGCCGAGATCCGAATTCATGGCCTGTCATCCAGGAACTCAATCGCCACGGGATTTTCCTCGTCCAGTTCCTCTGGGACCACTTCCGCAAGGAGAACACGAGCCTGTTCCCGACCGCCAGGAAGGTCCTCTCCGCAGATGCGATTCGGAAAATTACGGAGCAGATCTCAGCTCCCTGACCGACCCATCCCAGCTCGGATTTTCGCTGCGAGCGTGTCCAGCTCCTTCCGATCGGCCACGCGGCCACGATCCGCGCGCACCCGAAGCCCGAGGCCGTCGCCGCGCCACCGCGGGATCACATGCATGTGCGTGTGGAACACCTCCTGCCCGGCTTCCTTCCCGTTCGCGAGATAGAAGCTGACCGCCTCGCATCGGATTCCGCTCGCGCGCAACGCGTGGGAAACCTCCTTTGCCGCCTCGAGGATCGGCCCCGCGCCGCCCGGCGGCAAGTCCTCGACGTATTCGGCGTGGGCCTTCGGAATCACGAGCACGTGTCCCGTGTTCATCGGTTGGATGTCCATGAACGCGATCGTTGACGCGTCTTCGCGGACGATGCTCGCGGGAGCCTCCCGACGCACGATCTTGCAGAAGATGCAATCCTGGGCCGAGGCCGCCATGGTCGGACCTCACCTTTTCGAGGACGGCCCCAGGATGTGCTCTGCGATGATCAGCTTCTGAATCTCGTTCGTGCCTTCGTACAGCCCGAGGATTCGGGCGTCGCGGAAGTAGCGTTCCACATCGAATTCGCCGCTGAACCCGTAGCCGCCGTGCACCTGAACGGCCCAGTCCGTGACCCGCTGGGCCATCTGGGCCCCGTACAGCTTCGCCATCGAGACTTCGAGCGTGTTGTCTTGTCCCAAATCCCGCAGGTGCGCGGCACGAAGGGTGAGGAGTCGCGCCGCGTCAATCTCGACCGCTGATTGCGCGATCATCTCCCGCACGAGCTGGAAGTCTCCGATCGGGCGCCCGAACGCTTTTCGCTCTTGCACGTACTTCGACGCGGCCTCGAGGGCCGCCCGGGCCACGCCGACGGCCCCGGCCGCAATGCCGATCCGACCGCTGTTCAGCGTCCGCATCGCCTGATCCCAGCCCTCGCCCTTCTTGCCGATCAGGTTCTCCTTTGGAATGCGGCAATCCTCGAAGGCCAGGTCCGCGGTGGGGCTCGCGCGCAGCCCGAGTTTCGTCGTCGTCTCGACGTGAGTGACCTTGAAACCGGGCGCGTCTTTCGGCACAAGGAAGAGCGAGATTCCCTCGTGGCTTTTCGTCCCCGGTTCTCTCGCATACACCTGGATGTAGTCCGCGATGCTGCCGTTCGAGATGAACCGTTTCTGGCCGTTCAGCACCCATTCGTTTCCCTCGAG
>VBLV01000213.1:3288-3565 GCA_005879045.1 Methanobacteriota archaeon
CCAGGTTCCCCGCGTCGCTCCCGGCCTCCGGCTCCGTGATGGCCCACGCGCCGAACCGCTCCCCCTTCGCGAGGGGCACGAGCCACTTCTCCTTCTGCGCCTCCGAGCCGAACCACATGAGGGAGGTCTCGCTCAGGGACGTCTGCACGGAGACCGTCGTGCGGACGGACGAGGAACCGCGGCTGATCTCCTCGACGAGGAGCATGAACGAGACGTAGTCCATGCCGGCCCCGCCGTACTTCTCGGGCACAGGGGCGCCGAGGAAGCCGAGGCTCGC
>VBLV01000251.1 GCA_005879045.1 Methanobacteriota archaeon
CCGTTGGTCGTGCACGCGAACTGGGCGACGGTCGGAATCTTAGGCAGCCCGACGGTCACATACAGTCTCATCGTCGTGATTGTTGTCATCGCGATCGTCATCGCCCTCGTGGTCGCGCGTTCGCGTCGTCGGAGGGAATGATTCGGGCCTCGGACCTCACTTGGCCCGGTTCATTCGCAGCTCGAGCCGGGCCGCCTGCGTCTTCCGATAACGCCCGAACGTGGAGAGGAGCAAGAGTCCTCCGACGAAGAAAGCGCCCGCGGAACACACGAGCCGCCACGATTCCAGGTTCCCCACGAAGAGTCCGTTCGTGAGATTCGCGGTGAAGTAGAAGTTGATCGACGTCAAGATGATGAAGAGCCCGATCGCCATCGGCGCCCAGACACCGAGGATCGACCGGACCCGCTCGATGTTCATCGGCTCATCAGTCGGATGATCGCTTCCGCGGGTTCGCCGCCGCACTCTTCGAGTGCTTTCCGCGCTTCCGCTTCGGAGACGCCGGCCTTCTCGGCGACGAGCTGGACGTCTTCTTCCGGGATCGCCAGTCCTTGGCTCGCATCAGGCTTCTTCGCGTCGACTCGATCCCGGACGATGGGCTCGCCGACGACCGTCCAGATCTTCTGACCCTGCGCGGTCATTGCCGTGACGTTCGGATCCCGGATCACGTACTCTTTGCTCGCGGTGCGGATGATGACTTCCTCGACGCCCTCGAGCTCTTCCTGCTCGATGCCCATCCGCTTCATGGCCTGGCGCATCTGCCGCGGGTTCACGCGTCCGCCCGGGATCATCGCATCACATGGAAAGGATGGTCGCGACTCGGATAAAGGTTCTGCGCGTCCGACCTCTCCGTCATATGTTTAAATAGCTCAGGGTTCATCAAATTCACAGTGCGCGTCGCCGTCGTATTCAAAGATCGATGTCAGCCCAAGCGCTGCCATCTCGAATGCATCGCCTTCTGTCCGCCGCAGCGGACCGGCACGGAAGTCATCTGGATTGATCCGGAGACCACGAAGGCCGCGATCAGCGAAGAAACTTGCATAAGTTGCGGAATCTGCGTCCGCAAATGTCCGTTCGATGCAATTCGGATCATCGGTCTCCCCGAGGCGCTTAAGGAAGATCTCGTTCACCAATATGGAAAGAACGCGTTCCGCCTCTTCCGTCTCCCGGTCCCGAAGCAGGGCGAGGTCATCGGCCTGCTCGGACCAAATGGGATCGGCAAGACGACGTGTGTCAGCCTGCTGAGCGGAGAGGTTGCTCCAAATCTCGGCCATTACCGCCGAAAGAAAGCGTACTGGGATGAGGTGCTCGACTATTTTGCAGGAACGGAGCTCCACGATTACCTTGAGAGAATCGCATCGAAAAAGCTCACGACGGCCATCAAGCCGCAGTACGTTGACAAACTGAGTAAGATCTACACCGGACGCGTCCGCGATCTCTTGACGAAGATCGACAAGCGAAATCGACTCGGAGACCTGACCGCATCCCTGGATCTCGAATCGTTCCTCGATCGGGACATCGCGCAGCTGTCCGGCGGCGAGCTCCAGCGGATGGCGATCGCCGCGACGATGCTCAGGGACGCAGACATCTACTTCTTCGACGAGCCGTCCTCCTATCTCGATATCTACCAGCGACTCCAGGTCGCGAAGGTCATTCAGTCCCTTTCGAAGGAGAAGTACGTCGTCGTCGTGGAGCATGATCTGGCCGTCCTTGATTTCCTCGCAGACACGGTCTTCCTGATGTACGGCGAGGAGGGTGCGTACGGGATCATCGCGCAGCCGAGGCCGGTCCGCACCGCGATCAACGTGTATCTCGGCGGCTACCTGAAGGAGGAGAACATCCGTTTCCGAGATCGCGAGATTCGCTTCGACACCCGCCCGCCTCGAAGCGACTGGAAGGGCGAGACGCTCGTCACGTTCGACGGACTCACGAAACGGTTCGAGGGCTTCGAGCTCACCGTCCATCCGGGACGGCTGCGAAAAGGCGAGGTCGTCGGCGTTGTCGGACCGAATGCGACCGGCAAGACGACGTTCGTCAAGATGCTCGCGGGCCAAGAGACGCCCACGTCGGGTGCCGTGGAAGGGCGGTGGCAGGTCTCGTACAAGCCGCAGTACCTCGAGGCCGTCTACGAAGGCACGGTCGGCGAATTGCTTCGCAACGCCGTCGGAAAGAAGGCGGATACCGGCTACTTCGAGACGGAGATCCTCCAGCCGCTCAAGGTCAAAGGAATGCTGGAGCGGGACGTCTCGACGTTGTCCGGCGGCGAGTTGCAGCGCGTCGCGATCGCCCTGTGCCTCGGCCGGGATGCCGACATCTACCTGATCGACGAGCCGTCCGCCTATCTCGATTCGAATCAGCGGATGGAGGCCGCGCGGACGATTCGCCGGGTCATGGAGAAGGAAGCCCGGACGGGGCTCATCGTCGACCACGACGTGTACTTCATCGACATGGTGTCGGACAGCATCATGGTTTTCTCCGGCGATCCGGGCCGGACCGGCGTGGGCGAAGGTCCGTTCCCGATGCGGGACGGGATGAACCGCTTCCTGAAGATGGTCGGCATCACATTCCGCCGGGACGCGGACACGAACCGCCCGCGAATCAACAAGCTCGACTCCCGCCTGGATCGAGAGCAGAAGTCCGCCGGCGAATACTACTACGCGATCGAGGACGCGGTCCACGCGTCGTGATCGTCCGTTACGCCGAAGAACGAATCAATCGGCCCCGCCCCTCGGAGTTGGCCTCCCCATCTTCGACGATCGTTTCTCCTCGGAGGTACACGGCTCGAGGGAAGCAGGCTTCCATTCCCTCGAACGGCGTCCACCCACATTTGTATCGAACGCGTTTCGCGGTGACGGTTTCGATCGATCCCCAAGATCTCGGCGGGTCGCGCCGCCATCGCCGAGACGAGTCGCGGGAGGTCCAGGTCGCCCGCCCGGATCCGACGCATGAGTAGAGGGAACGCCGTCGCCACGCCGGGGATTCCGGCGGGCGCTTCCTCGAAGGGCTCGCCCTTTTCGTGCAGGGTGTGCGGTGCGTGATCGCTCGCGACCGCGTCGACGCGGCCCTGACGGAAGGCGTCCCAGAGCGCGTCGCGATCCGCGGGTGATCGGAGCGGGGGATTCACTTTCCCTCGAGCACCGAGCGGCTTTGACGAGTCGAGGAATAGGTGGTGGGGCGTCACCTCACACGTCGCCCCCGCAGGCACCGAGTTAAGCGCCTCCAGACAGGTGACGTGAGCGACGTGCACCCTCGCTCCGTCTCGGATGCGCGCCAGGGTGGCGATGGCGGCATCTTCGGCGGCCTTCGGTCGTGCCGCGTCGTGGCCCCGGAGGTCCCTCGCTTTCTGCTTGGTGAATTTCCCCGGGTCCTCCGCGTGGACGACGACGAGTTTCGGCTGCGCTTCCGCGGCTCGGAGGATTTCTTCCAGTCGCGGCACCGGCACCTCGAGATTTCCGGTCGACTCCGCCATGTAGACTTTGAATGCGGCCGCATTGCCAAGTCGAGAAACTGCCTCCCGGGATTGCGGTGCGGCATACAGAGCATAGTCCACGGTGGCCCGCCCGTGGAGTTCCGCGGCTTTCGCATCCAGCGCCGCAGTCGTGGTCACCGGAGGGACCGTGTTCGGCATGTCCGCCACCGTCGTCACGCCCCCGATCGCCGCCGAACGGGTCCCGCTCGGAAAATCCTCCTTGCGCCGGAGCCCCGGGTCTCGCATGTGGACGTGGAGGTCGACGCACCCCGGCAGGATCAGCGCGTCGCCGTGGTCAATCTGTTCGTCGCCTCGGAGGACTCTCTTGATCGCGGCAATCCGGCCCGCTTCGTCGATTCCGATGCTCAAGGGCTCCAGCCGGCCGCGAAAGAACACGCGGCCGCTAATGACCCGCACGCGCCGCCTCCAAGGTCCGGCGCACGACGGGACCGCGGGGCTGGGTTTCCGCGAAGACCTCGGCCTGGAACTTGTAGACCCGCGTCGCGGGGTCGAGCCACGCGTCGGCCAAGAGGCCCGCTTTCATGCACGCCTCGGACAAGAATTCGGCCGCGTCCCAGGCGTACTCGACGGCGACCTGCGGGAGCAGGAGCCCGCGGTATGGACCTTGGGCCACGCTCAGCCCATCCACGCCGACGTTGACGGACTTCGCGAGGTCCTTCGGCTTCTTCACATCAATCAGTTCGGGCGGGGTCAGGATGCTGACTTCCACCGTGACGCGGTCGAGCTCTTCCGAGGTCAAGCGCGGGAATCGCGGGTCCTCCGCGGCGCCCTCCGCGCCTTTCTCGATCGACTTGACGAGAGGGAAGA
>VBLV01000205.1:0-3208 GCA_005879045.1 Methanobacteriota archaeon
AAGTGTGGCGCTGCTGGGGTGTTTCGACGGAAAGGTATCTCCGAGATGTCTGTCAAGTCCGTGATGCTTGTGCTCGTCGCGGTTCTGTTGCCGATCTCTGTTTTCTTGTACATCTCTCTCTACCTCCTATTCTCGGGGAGTGTTGTCATCCCGCTATCCACGTTGGCGGCCTTCGACGTGGGTCTCTTCCTCGCGGCCCTGGGCTTTGGTCTCCCCGTCCCCCTCGGGATCATCTGGTTCGAGCGTCGGACGGGATTTCGCCTGTGGATTATTGGAAGCCCTTCCCTTTGGTTCCCCGACCGGATCGAGTTCCGACGGGAAACGATTGGAGTCCGGCCGCTCATGAGCTGACATTTCACTGTCGCTCGGCCTTCTGCGTTCGTTATCAGCCTCGATTCCGGGGTCGGAATTCATTTAAAAAGCCGCAGGCATCGAATCGCGCATTCTAACCAGCGAGGCTCCGCCCTCCCGGTCGAGGGAACGGCGGTCAGGGGGAACATGACCATGGCGGACATCCAGAAAGTAGCGAGCGGGATTCCCGGACTCGACGATCTGATCGAAGGCGGATTCTGGCCCAAGTCGACCGTCGTCATCCTGGGCTCGAGCGGGACTGGGAAATCGACCTTCGCGGTTCAATTCCTGATGGAAGGCATCGAGCAAGGCGAACAGGCGCTGTACGTCACCCTCGAGGAACCTCCGGAACAGATCATGCGCGAGGCCGACCTCATGGGCTTCGACATGCGCAAGTACTACGAGAAGAGCCTCTTTTTCATCCATCTCAAGGGCCGCAGTTTCAAGAAGATGATCGAGGAGCAGCTGCCGCAGCTCGTCAAGGCGCGCGCGGACTACAACATCAAGACGCGCGTCGTGATCGACCCAATGACGCCGGTGATCTGGGCGACCGCGGAGAAGCTCGAGCAACGCGAGTTGATTGGCAAGCTGTTCTACACGCTCAAGGAGCTCGGCGTCGTCCTGTGCACGGTCGAGGAGCACGCGAAGCCGGGCGAGACGATCGGCGAGGACGTCCTCCTGCCGATCTACCTGTCCGACGGCGCGATTCATCTCGAGTACTATCCGATCGGCGGGGCCTTCAACCGGACGGTGAAACTCCTCAAGATGCGCGGCGTGCACCACGGGGAAGGCGTGTACCCGTACCTGTTCGCGCGCGGCGTGGGCATCGTCGTGCGATCGAGTCCGACGCGAATCCCCGAGGAGCAGAGCCGAAGCCACGTCAAGACGTTCGACGAGGCGATCAAGACCGCGGAGGCGATGAAGGCCCCCGCCCGCGTCATCGAGCGGATCAAGCGGATGCAGAAGCACTGGGACTACGACTACTCGCCGGAGGAAGCCCTGCAGATCCTGTTCGGTTCGTACGGGTTGAAGCGGGGCGGATAGATGCCCTATGCGGGCCAGGTCGACAAGACGATGGGGGCCGACACGGTCGGCCACCTGAAGCATCTCTTGGAGACGGAGCTGAAGCGGGCCCGGGAAGAGAACAACCTCGACATCGCGATGTTCTCCGGCGTCGATGGCCGCATCTTCTCGTCGTCGATCCCGAACCAGCTCGATCCTCGCGAGTACCGGTTGCTGAATCTGTTGAAGGGCAACCTGGCCCACATCTGCAGCCAGCTGAGCGGCCAGAACATGATGATGTCCGTCCAACAGTTCGAGGCCGGCACGATCATCATCTCCGGCGTCGGGGACCGCGCATTCCTGGTGTTCCTGACGACGAAGCCCGTCGAGATCACGAAGATGCAAGGCGTCCTCGCGAATGTCGTGAAGACGTCGATCGTCGTCCGTCATCTCTACGAGTCCCGGCCGATCACGCCAGAGGTCCTCGCCTCCTACGACGAAGCCGTCGCAGGCGAGCTGAAGCGGCTCACGCGCATCCTGTTCGTCGAGAAGTTCGGCGAGACGAAGGAGTTCAAGAAGAACAAGGAAATCGCCCAGTACCTCCAGTCGAAGCTCGGCCCGCTGGTCGGGCCGGGTCCCCTCCAAGAAATCGTCACGATGGCGTACAACGAGGTCGGCACGACCGCGCCGTACATGACGCCGGCGCACTGGGACCGATTCCTGACGATCCTGGTCGATCGTCTGCGGGACCTCGAGGGCGATGCGGTCGCCGCGAAAGCCGAGAAAGAATGGCGGGCCCACCTGAAGCAAGTGCTGAGCTCGTTTGTATGAGGAAGGCCGGAGGTCGCTCGTGATCGATGTCGCTCTCGCCTCCCTGATCGAGGACATGATCGAGAAGGCCGGGGCCGACGGCGTGGTCGAGTTCTGGCAGCGGGTCGGGGACAACCTCGCGAGCCGCATGGGGAAGGAGGCGTACCTCGGGTGGACCTCGTTCAACGTCGCGGTCCGCGAAGCCCGAACGGCCTTCAGCATCGAGGGTGACGTGACGCCCCTCACGGACATGGCCATCACGGACGTCGACGGCGACGTCGTCGGCTACCTGTACGCGATGCGCCAGTGCTGCTACGTCCCGACGATCTTCCGCACCCGGTTCGCGGTCGGCCGGATGAGCCCGGCGGATCAGGCCGTGACGGACGAGTACAACGAGAACGTCCACAACATCGCGGTGTGCAACTTCTGCGTGTTCCACGAGCGGTTCCGGGAGGAGATCGCGAAGAACATCTCCGTGGCGGGGAACTCGCTCGCCTGCTTCCTGCTCGCCACGCGCGGCTGGAGCGGAGAGACGAAGATCTCCTCGAAGAACGTGGCCCAGGTCAACATCAACGAGGACCACATGCGCGCTCTCCTGAGGAACTACGAGTGCGTCTATGCGCTCGTCATGCGCGGGGCGCGGATCAAGGGAGAGCGCTGAGATGGCGTCCGAATCTCGGATGCCGGAGAGCAATCCATTTGTCGAGATCGCGACGCATCTCTTCCTGGAGGACATCGCCACGAAGGTCGGCATTGCGGGTCTGAACAACTACCTCGTGTCCCTCGCGAAGAATCTCGCGGCCTCGATGCCCAAGGAGGAGTATGCGAACTGGTCGGAGTTCCTTTCCGCCCTGTCCGCGGGCCAGTCGATCCTCTCGACCTTCGAGGAAGTCCGTCCGATCACGGACCACTGCATGTCCACGTTCCGATCCCCGTTCGAGCGCGGTTGGCGGGAGTACGCGAAGCGCGTCGGGGCGTTTGCGCCGGTCCACCGCGAGGTGGCTCGATACTACAATCACAAGGTCCGGCCCACGGCCGTCACGTC
>VBLV01000205.1:3322-5349 GCA_005879045.1 Methanobacteriota archaeon
GCCGGCATCACCCGCACGAAACTCGGGATGCTGATGCGGAACCACTCGGACGTCTGGCTCCTCGAGCCGGCGTGACTAGGCCCGCTTCCTCCGTCGGAGCGCGACGGTCAGGAGCATGACCGGCACGAAGACGCCGATCCCGATCAGGACCGTCCAGGCGGTGCTCAGTGGCGCGGTGCCGCGATAGAACAGGCTCGTGACGACCGCCTCTCCTTTCGCGGGATCGATGATGCCGTTCCCGTCCAGATCCGCTTCCACGCGGATCTGATGGGTCCCCGGTTGGAGTCCCGAGGGCAAGTAGTTGAACGTCTCCGTGACCTGGGCTCCGGGATTGAGTCGGGCGATCTTCCGGGTGCCGGCGAGGGCCCCGTCGACGTAGAACCGCACCGTCACGTTCACCGCCGCGGTAGTCCCATCATTCCGGAACGTGGCGCTCAGGACGATGGGCGTGATGATGCTGATCGCTTTCTCTGCGGTCGTATTCTCGTACGTCGAGCCGGTCAGGGACGCGATCTGGACCACGAGAGTCACCGCCCCCTCGGTCGGCGGCGCGGTGACGTTCAAGGTGAACGTGGTCCGATTGCCGGTCGTGGTCGTCGGGCTCGCGGCACTCGCGAGGTGCCACCGGACCGTGTAGGTGACCGTCCCGGTGGGCCCGCCGTTGATCGTGAGGTTGTATGCACTCACCTGACTCGGCGCCAAGGCGTTCGGCCCCGTGATCGTCCCGAAGATGGGCCCCTGGGCGGCCGAGGGAGAGAGGACCAGGGCGCAAACCGCGGCGAGGATCGCTAGGGCCAGCGGCACGGATTTCCGCGTCGTTCATCGCCTCCGCCGGGCGAGGACGAGCCCGACCCCGACGGCCGCGATTGCGCCGACGACGACGGCGATGAGCGGCAGGTTCAGCGGCGCCGACGGCGTGATGTCCGGGCCGCTCACCGTCGCGCCCGGGGACGCGAGGACAGGTAGTTGAAGGGTGAACGTCTTCGACGCCGAGACGGACATTGAGTCCTGGGCCGTCAGGGTGAGGGCGACGGACGCCCCGCTCGGGCCGCCGGTGGACTGGGCCCGTACGCCCACCTGGACCGTGCTCGTGGCCTCGACGGTGAGGTTCGAGAGGGTCGCGCCGTCCGGTGATCCTCCGCTCGGGATGAGGCTCACGGACCATCCGAACGCCGTGAGGTCATCGGGGTTCGTGATCGCCAACGTGACCGTCTCGCGCGCATTGCCGGAGTTCGTCACGAGGAGCGTGTAGTTCAGGAATCGCCCGTCGAAGACAGGAGCCGCGGTGTCGAGGCCGAGGCTCAGGCCGCGGACGCGCAGGATGTCCACCTGGACGTCGACGCTCCCGAGGTTCGCCCCGTCCGTCGCCGAGGTCGCGACGATCTTGATCGTTCCGTGGTCCACGAGCGCGTTCGCCGGGCTCTGGATCGTGACCTGGACCGAAGCGCTGCTCGCCGCGTTGCCGAAGCTCAGGGAGACCGAACCCGGCGCGAACGTGAACTGCCAATCCCGCGGCTGCCCCACGAAGGCGAAGTTCTCTGCGACGTTCCCGGTGTTGCGCGCGACGATCGCGTACGACACGGAGGCACCGGCCACGATCGTCCGGCGCTGGGATGCGTCCCACGTCAGCGTGGCGGACCGGCTCACGACCTTGGTGAGCGCCACGTTCGCAATCGTGTCCGCGCTGACGACGACGGACATCGCCGCGCGGTAGACGACCGGAAGGCCGTTCTCCGTCGCCGAGGTCGAAGCGGATATCGTATACACGCCCGCCGGGACGAGCACTTGGAACGCGCCGCTCGCGTCCGAAGCCGTGTCCAGCTCCGCTTCCGACTGGATCGTGACGGGGATCGACATCGGCGCACCCGAGGGATTCCGGACGGTGCCGGACAACAGGAATCCCTGCGAGAGGGGCAGGTCGTGCGCGAACGACGCCGCGTGCGGCACCGTGATCCGTGCGAGGAATACCGCGCTTCCGAACGACCGCGTCACGTAGACGTCGTACGTCCCCGGTGCCAACGGGACGG
>VBLV01000205.1:5364-7193 GCA_005879045.1 Methanobacteriota archaeon
CGGTCGCTTGGGCCGAGATCGCGCCGCCCCCGCGACCGGTGAGCGTGACGACGGCAGACTCACCCGTGCCGGCGAGGGTCGCGGTGCCCGAGACCGTCGTGTTGTCGAAGGTCCGTGTGACCGCGAGGTCCAGGCTCAACGATGTCTGGCCGAGCGTGACCGTCGCGGTGCCGGCGAACGAAAATCGATAGAATCGGGAGACGCCGCCTTCTGAGGCGTTGTTCGTCCCCGTCAGGGTGACGGTGTAGTTCCCAGGGACGAGGAACGCGGCGTAGACGCCGAAGTCATCGGTCGACACGGACAACGAACCGCCCTCGGTCCGGACGAAGGAGACGGGCATGGGTCCGGGGATCGATACGCCATTGACGAGGGCCCTCCCGGAAACCGTCGTTGCCTTCATGAGCGGGAAGCTGAGGTTCGTCGCGGACGGAATCGCCGCCATCGACATGAACGCGTACTGATCGGCGCCGATCATCCCGCTTCCCGTGACGGCGTACGATCCGGGGATCAGGTAGACCTCGAAGCCGGTCGCCGTCGCATCGACCGCCCGGCGGTCCGGACCATCGAATGTGAGGGCCGCGGCTCGGGCCGTCCCGTTGAGCGTGACGTTCCCGACGACGAGGTTCCGCACGACGATGTTGATGTCGTACGATAGCGTGGCCTCACCGACCGTCGCGACGATCCGGTCCGTGCCTTGGTTCTGATACCGCATGGCCCGCGTCGAGGAGACGTTCTCGTCCACGACGAGCGCGTACGTCCCCGGGACGAGGCCGAAGCCGTAGCCGCCATTCGAATCCGTTTGGGTCGCGCTCCCGACCGCGCCGTTCCCGAGGGGAACGGCCGTGACGATCACGGGGTGGCTGAGGACCGCCGATCCGTTCACGAGGACGCTCCCCTGGACTTGGACGGGGACCGGCGTGAGGGCGATCGGCATCAGGGTGCGGAGCTGAATCGGAGACGAGGATCCGATGGGTCGGTCGACAAACCCGGCTGCCGTGACGAGTCCCGCGTAGGTCCGGTTGGCGAACAACGGGATTCGGAACTCGCCGGTGCCGTTCGTCGTGAAGACGATGTGTGCGCCGCGGTCGTCCGTCAGGCTGACGCGAGCCCCGGCGGTCGCCTCGCCCGGATTCACCGCGCTGTTCCGGTTCAGGTCGCGGTAGACGGTCCATCCGACCGTTTCCGACGTGGCGACGAGCGCGATGTTGAGGCGAGTCGTCCCCGTCAAGGTCACGCTCGCGAAAGACGCGCCCGCCGGGTTGAACGCCTCGAGGTCGTACGTCCCGACCGGGAGGAACGTGAAGTATCCTCCGGCCGAGTCGGTCTGGAGCCACACTTGGCCGGCCGCGTTTGCGAGGGCCACCGTCGCGTCCGGATTCCGGACCGCCGGGTTTGCGTCGCTCACGGTGCCGCTCAGCCGGACGCCCTGCCCGAACATCGCGTCGAACGAAGTCGTGCTTCCACGAGCCACGACGACGCGACCCAACGTCGCGTACAAGAGGTTCGAGGCGTAGAAGCGTCCGCTGACGAACCACTCTCCCGCCGGGAGTCGGATCGAGTACCGCGCGTTCGTATCGGACGTCGTCTGGCGGACCGTCCGCGGCTCCGATGCGGACTGGAAGCTCAGGGTCGCGAACGGCTGCGCCGTGCCGAACAACGTCGTGGTGCCGGAGACGGTCCCCACGGGCAGAAGCGTCACGTTCAGCGACTGGTCCGCATTCGCGGCGCGGATTCGCGTCGGGATCGACGCGAGGTCTCCATCCGTCGCCGTGAGCGTGTAGTTCCCCGCGAGGAGCGGACGCACGAGGAACGACCCGTCCGCCGCCGAG
>VBLV01000206.1:0-424 GCA_005879045.1 Methanobacteriota archaeon
CATGCCGCCCATGCCGCCGGTGAGGACGAGTCGGCTTTTCAGCGACCCGCCAAAATGCTTTCGCGCGCATGCCGCGAACGTCTCGTACGTCCCCTGGACGATCCCCTGTGATCCGATGTACGACCAGCCGCCGGCGGTCATCTGCCCGTACATCGTGAGGCCCAACTTCTCGAGCTCGTAGAATGCTTCCCAGTTCGACCACTTCGGCACGAGGTGCGCGTTCGCGATGAGGACCCGCGGCGCATCGCGGTGGGTCTTGAAGACCGCGACGGGCTTCCCGCTCTGCACGACCAGGGTCTCGTCGTCGCGGAGGGTCTGGAGCGTCTCGACGATGCGGTGGAACGCGTCCCAGTTCCGCGCTGCCTTGCCGGTGCCTCCGTAGATGATGAGCTCGTCCGGCTTCTCCGCGTTCTCGAGGTTGTTC
>VBLV01000206.1:438-3631 GCA_005879045.1 Methanobacteriota archaeon
CTCTTGACGCCAGCCCTGGCATCGCAACGTCGGCCCACGCGCGGCCTTGATCCGTTCCATCCGGACTCTGTGATACCTCCTCTCCGGACTTGAGCCTTTCCCACCTCCGAAAGCAGAGGTTGACGCAACGCGCCTGTTCGATTGGCTCTGAGGGATCTAGAGGCGGCTCGTGACGACCGCCATGGCCTCGTGCCCGATTTCGTCTGCTCGTTTCAGGAGATGCTCTACCCGTCCTTCGGCCTCGGTGCGGAATGCCTCGTCGCGAATCGATGCAATGTTGATCGAGCAGTTTAGGCTGGCCCCTCGGATCGCCGACTCGGCGAGGAGGACGGCGACCGCAGCATCCGTCACCGCCCCGCGATTCCCTTTCTTCACCGCGGCTTCGGCCAGCTCGAGCGCCTCGATGCATCGCTCCATCGTCTCGAGGGGTACTTCCGTCGCCTTTCGATAGGCGCGCTGCATCGCCTCGACCCGCGCGGCCTTTTCCTTCTCCGTGGATTTCGGCAACCGCATCGCCTCCATCACGGCGTCGTACGCCTTCGCGTCCTTGTCAATGAGCGCCTCGAGGCGGCCCTGGGTCTTTTTCGCCCGGCTCTCGAGCTGCGCGAGTTCCGACTCCACGCCCTCGTACCCTTTCTTGCCGCGCGCGAGGCCGGTGACCATCCGACTCAGTGCGACCGACAGCGCGCCCGCGAGCGCCGAGACGCTTCCCCCGCCCGGCGTCGGCGTCGGTGCGGCGACGGCGGCGAGGAACTCCTCCAGCGTGCGGTCCTTCATTCCCACAGGCGCGTCTCCAGGATTTGCTCGCGATGGAACCGAGCGAGCTTCAAGTATTGGGTCGCCGCGTCGACGAGCGCGTCCAGGGGCACCAGGCCGATGATCTCGCTCTCCGCGATCTCGACGCTTTCTTTCGCCGCGAGGGCGCGAATCGCCTCGAACGCTTGGGCGAGCGAGGTCTTGCGGTAATCGACCATATTCATCGAGACTTGGACGAGCCCTCGATCGGCCAGGTCGAATCCTTTTGCCCGCACGGCGGGAAGCCCTCCGTCGCTCTCCCGGATCGCCTTCGCGATGCGCTTCGCGACGCCGACATCCGTGGTGCGGAGGTTCACGTTCCAGGCGATCAGGATGGGCCGTGCGCCGACGATGCAAGCCCCCGCGGTCGGGTGGAGCCGCGGTGGCCCGAAGTCGGGCTGGCGATCGGGGTTCGTCTCGATCTCTTTCTTCAGGCCCTCGTACTCGCCCCGGCGGACATCCGGGAGGGAGAGGCGATCGGGGCGGGTCGCGGCGGCCTCGTATAGATAGACCGGGACCTGAAGTTCCTCGGCGATCCGCTTTCCAACCGATCGGGCGAGCGCAACGCAGTCGTCCATCGTGACGCCCGCAATCGGGACGAACGGGAGGACGTCCAAGGCTCCGACGCGCGGATGCTCGCCACGATGCCGATTCATGTCGATCACCTCGATGGCCTGCTTCGCGCCTCGGAACGCCGCCTCCGCGACGGACGTGCGATCGCCGACAAAGGTGATCACGGACCGATTGTGGTCCGCGTCCATCTCCTGATCCAGGACTCGAACGCCGGGCACGGATGCGATCGCACTGGCGAGGGCATCGACAACGTCCTTGCGGCGCCCCTCGGAGAAATTCGGGACGCATTCCACAATCTCCAGCATGTCGGGGCCTGCGGGGCGACGAGCGTCCGGGTTCATTAAACTCTTTCCCGGTTCTCCGCCCGAGACGCGTCCGCGGAAACATTAAGTAACGAGAACCTTGTGGCGCGGACCAGTCTCCCTGCGGTGGTGTGGGAATGACGGGCCGCGTTCGGGTGTTCGCGTCCCTCCTCATCGTCGCCATGGTCGCCGCGGCACTCCTCTCGGCGATTCTCGTCGCCGCGCCTCCGCCGATTCCGATGCGCGTCCAGGGCCAAGCGTTTGACCGCGCCGGCACGGCCCTTCCGGTCGCGACGCCGATCCGCGCCTTCGTGGACGGAGTCGACTACTCGAACGATCCGCAGGTCCAGAACGGCGCCGGAACATACTCGATCCTCACCTCGGGCAATTCGAAAGACAACGCGAACGTCTCCGACACGCCGACGGTCCAGGAAGGCGCAAACCTGGGGGATCCTGTGATTTACGCGGCGGGAGATTTCACGACGGCGACGGACGTCTTCCGCGAGACCGTTCCGTGGTCTCCAGGTACCATCCGCATGACTGATTTGCACGTCGGCTCGAACGCGACGACGCCGCAGCCCTTGAAGATCGAAGGGCTCGTGACACAGCCCGCCCGCGGTGGGAACCAATTCGTCTACCTCTGCAACCCCACCGGGGGATCGGTCGCCCTGTCCGCGTACTACCTCGAGACGGACGCGCCCGGCACGTACCAGGGCTCGAGCCTTTCCCTGAGCGGCGTCATGAACGCGGCGTCGACGATCCGCCAAGACCTCCCCCTCCCGACGTGGCTGACGTCGACCGGAGATGCGCTGAAGCTCGCCTACCGGAACCCTGGCGGAGTGAATGCATCGGCCGCGGGTCGGGACGTCGTCGTGGATCGCGTCGAGTTCAACGCGACCCGGCGCGGGACGCTCGATTGGGAGCCCGGGAACACGATCATGGGCGATGCGCCCGCACCCGGCCCCGGTCGGATCTTGGAGCGGGATTCGACCTGCACCGACACGAACCAGCCGTCGGACTTCACGATCGGCCTGGAGCCGGGCCTGCCGCCCAACGGACCACCGATCGTCACCCTTACGATGCCGACGAACGGCCAGGCGGTCCCCGCGGCGGGAGCGTTCATCATCGCCTGGACCATGTCCGATGACGTCTTCCTATCCAGCTACCTCCTGGTGTGGGTCAATGTCACGATCGGGACCCAGACGATCCCTCTTCTCAACGAGACCCTGGGCGACACGGCCGTGCTCTGGATGACGCCGGACATCGCCGTAGCCAACGTCCTCGTCCGCGTCGACGTCGAAGACCCCTTTGGTGCTCGCGCGAGTGACACACGGACCGTGAGCCTGACCCGACAGTCGTCGCTCGCCATTGTCGTCGCGGCTCTCATTGCGATCGTCCTCGGTCTGTTCCTGCTCTTCGCATTCCTCCGAGCCCGAAAGAAACCCGCGCCGCCACCCGGACCGCCGCCGAGTCCTCCGCTCGCGCCGATGATCTTGCCCCCGGTCGGAGCCGCGACGGTCACA
>VBLV01000207.1 GCA_005879045.1 Methanobacteriota archaeon
AGATGGGCATGATGGCGACGTTCATGCCGAAGCCGATCTTCGGCGATAACGCGAGCGGCATGCACGTCCACCAGAGCCTCTGGTCAAAAGGCAAGAACATGATGTACGATCCGAACGACGACTATGCAGAGATCAGCCAGACCTGCCGCTATTACATCGGAGGGCTCATGGACCACGCCCGCAGCCTGTGCGCGTTCACGAACCCGACGACGAACTCGTACCGCCGGCTCGTGCCGGGTTACGAGGCGCCCGTGTTCATCGCCTGGTCGAAGCGCATCCGCAGCGCGAACATCCGGATCCCGATGTACTACCAGGGGATCGAGGCTGCGAAGCGCATCGAGTACCGCACGCCGGACCCGGCCTGCAACCCGTACCTCTCGTTCGCGGCGATGTTGTGCGCCGGCTTGGACGGCGTCAAGCGGAAGATCGACCCCGGCAATCCGGTCGACGAGGACCTGTACCATCTCAGCGCGAGCAAGCGCAAGGAGTACGGCGTTCGCGAGCTCCCCGGCTCCTTGAAGGAATCGATCGAGCACCTGCAGACGGACTACATGTTCCTGAAGACGGTCTTCCCGCAGGACCTCCTGGAGAAGTACGAGGAGCTGAAGCTCGACGAGCACCTGCAAACCTCGCTACGGCCCTCGCCGTACGAGTTCTACCGGTACATGGACGCCTGAGCCAAGCGGGCATCGGGTCCCTCACGCCTTCGCAGACGACCGCGGTCGTCCGATGGCCAACTGGCGGAGTCGAGATCCGACACGCGCGAGTACGGTCGGTACGTATCCAGCCCTCAAATACCGCCCCGGGAGCTGGCCTCGCGAGGCGAGCATCAATGGCATCCATCCAGGTCTTCCTGGACAACTGGTTCGTGCGGCACTTAGGAGCCCTGAAGACCACGATGCGAGTGATCTTCGGCGTTGTCTGGACCATCGATGGAGCATTCAAGTTCCAACCGGGCTTCGCCGACTCATTGGCTCAGATGATCTCGGACGCGGGCCAAGGCCAGCCGAGCTGGTTGCAGCCGTGGTTCGGCTTCTGGAGCCAAACCGTGAGCGCGAACCCCGGCTTTTTCGTCACGACGATCGGCGTGCTAGAATTGGCCTTGGGGTTCGGCCTCCTCCTCGGATTCATGCGGAAGGTGGCGTACACGGCGGGCATCCTCCTCAGTCTCATCATCTGGTCGGTGCCGGAGGGGTTCGGAGGTCCCTATGGCCCAAGTTCCACGGACATCGGGACCGGGATCATCTACGCCTTTGTATTCCTCCTCCTCATGATCATCAACGCCGTCTTCGGCCCGAGCCGATGGTCTCTGGACTACGCCATCGAGAGAAGATGGCCCGCTTGGAAGAAGGTCTCGGAGATTCGGAGCGCAGCTTGATCACGCGGCGACCATCCCACAAGAAGGCGACAAGCGAGGCGCTGGTTTAAGACGAACGGCGGCTGTCTCGCAGGGCACCATGGCGGAGCTCAAGGATGACATCACGGAGGAGCGTCGCATCCTCAAGGAGGCGGGGATCCTCGACGAAAAGCTCCTCGAGAAGATGGACATCTTTCCGGGCGACCGCGTCCGCTTCCGTTTCTACTATCCCCATTCCGGGTTCGAGGAGATGATTGGCCATTTCCTCGGGTTCTACACGCTCTACGAAGGCCCGGAGGGCGGGGGCGACCTGAACCTCGTAATCCGGACCGTGAAAGACGGACGCACGACCGTGGTCTACAAAGACCGGAACTACCTCGAGGAGTACGAAATCCTCGAGCCGAACATGAAAGTGCGGGACAAGATTCGCGATCTCGACGCCCGTCACGGCCGCCACGTCGGGCACGAGTTCGGTTGAGCTTCAGTATTTGTCGACGCCTTGGGCGAGCGCCCGGAGGCGCGCGATGCGCTCTTGGATCGGCGGGTGGGTGCTGAACATCCGCACGAACGCACCGGCGGCAAAAGGGTTCACAATGAACAGGCTCTGCGACGCCGGGCTGCCGAACGTGAGCGGCCTCCGCCGGTTCGCGACCTCGAGTTTCTCGAGGGC
>VBLV01000208.1 GCA_005879045.1 Methanobacteriota archaeon
CGACGGATCCCGATCCCGCGAGCAAGATCCCAACGAAGCCAATCGCTACGACTAGTCGCCACGAGCCGCGCATGATTCCTCCCCCGAAGCACAGGGGCCGCGGCCCCGGCACTCCCTCCGGCCCGTGATTCGAGCCTTAGCTATTTGAACGTGCGCCGCAGATGTAACAGTCCTTCCCAATCGGGTGCGCACCCGGTCCTCGAGCTGCGCACCACAATCGGCTCCGATAGTCGGATACGAATAGGCATGTGCGCAAGGAATATAACGGTGTAATACTTCCGACGGCCCGGAGCGAAGGACGATGGCGGCTTACGCGCATCCCGAAGTCTTGGTCGACACGAGCTGGGTCAAGGGAAACATCGGCAATGAGACCGTGCGGATCGTCGAGGTGGACTATGACCCGACGCCGAACTACAACCTGGGGCACATCCCGGGGTCGGTCCTGATCGACTGGAAGAAGGACATCAACGATCCGGTGCGCCGAGACATCGTCTCGAAGGAAGGGCTCGAGGCCCTCTTCGGCCGCCTCGGCATCTCGAACGACCATCAGATCGTGCTGTACGGCGATTTCAACAATTGGTTCGCGGCGTTCGCGTTCTGGGTGTTCAAGTACTACGGCGTTGACAACGTCGTCCTCCTCAATGGCGGGCGGAAGAAGTGGATCGAGCAGGACCTGCCCGTGACGAAGGACGTGCCCTCGTTCCCTACGACGACCTTCACCGCGAAGGAACCGGACGAGAGCCTCCGCGTCTACCTCGCGTATGTCCGGGAGGCGTACAAGCAGGCGGGGAAGGTCCTCGTCGACGTTCGCGGGCCGAAAGAGTTCAGTGGCGAGATCCTCGCGCCGCCGGAGTATCCGACAGAGCACGCGCAGCGCGGCGGGCACATCCCCGGGGCGAAGAACATTCCGTGGGCGCAAGCCGTGAACGAGGACGGGACGTTCAAGGCGCCGGAGGAGCTGAAGGCCCTCTACGAGCCGAAAGGCGTGACGCCGGACAAGGAGGTCATCGCCTACTGCCGGATCGGCGAGCGGTCGTCGCACACGTGGTTCGTCCTGAAGTACCTCCTCGGCTACCCACACGTCCGGAACTACGACGGCTCCTGGACCGAGTGGGGCAACCTCGTACGGACGCCGATCGAGAAGCCGTAGCCGAGGCTTCCTCAGGATCGGTAGACTTCCTTCCGGTGCCCGAACCGGGTGAAGACAATCTTCGACTCTTCAATCGCATAGATGCCTCGATAGTCCCCCACGCGCAAACGCCATGCATTCGCAGCCCCGGACAGGAGACGAACATCGCACCCAGGCCTGCGGCGCCGGGGATCTTGCCGGAGGGGTACAAAGGCGGCGGAAAACCGGCGGCGAACCGCCAGCGGAAGCCGTCGGAAGGCCTTCTCCGCGCTACTCGTGAACTCAATCTCGTACGCGGCCAACAATCGTCCCTCAAAGGTTGAGGTCTTTCTTGATCTCGGACCAGGGCCGCCTGGGTTCTCGCTTCAGCCGTCGCAGATGCTCTAGGAAGAATTCCTCCGGCGGGTGGGCGTCGAGAAGGTCGTTGAGGAGCTCGTCATAACTGACGCCGCCGACCTTGTAGCCCTTCAGCCGGCGTAGCGTCTCTTTGCGGACCGGCAGGGTCGTATACTCGCGGACCTTCGAGGCCATTGGATGCATGATATGCATTGATTTCATGATACTTATGGATTCGTGCCAGGTCAGTGAGTCCGGTGTGGGATTGGCGGGCGGTCCTCGCGCCCGTGGTTCGTCCTGAAGTACACCTTCGGCCACTCGGACCTTCGGAACACGACGGCTCTTGGGCGGAGTGGGGCAACCTCGTGCGGACGCCGATCGAGAAGCCCTGGGCCGCTTCTCCCGCGCACTTGGAAGAGAACCTCAAGCATACCATCGGCGAGTGGGATGGCGCGGTGAACCTTCGGCCTTCCGTCCGCCAGGCGCCGGGTCAAGTTTCTCGAGATCGCAGGGAAGCCGCCACGCTGGGCTGGAAAGGTTCACATTCGCGGGAATGCTTCTCGTGCGGGGAGCCGTGTGTTTACCGCCGCGAAAGTGACCCTGATGGTGAAGGATGTGGAACAAGCCGTGAAGTTCTACCGAGACGACCTTGGGTTGCGTCAGACGGTCCGATATGGGAACGAATGGGTCGAATTGGAAGCTCCGGGGACGGTCATCGCGTTGCATCCGAACCGCAAGCCCAAGTCCTCCGCACCGCCGAAGACGATGTCGATCGGTTTCCAGGTGAAGGACCTCGACGGAACCGTGGCGAAGCTCCAGAAACGAGGGGTGACGTTCAAAATCCAGGATAAAGGATTTCTCCGTCGGGCCGATTTCGCTGATCCGGACGGTCATCGACTCTACCTGATGGAAGTGCGGTAACCAGGCGGAGGGAAAGGCCGAGCTCAGGATGCGGCGAGCGTCACGATCTTGACAGGGGTCCCGTCATTCAGTGGTGGCTGCGGCACGACCTCTCGCCGCGCGACCCGCGCGGTGCGACGGTCTCATAGCCCCACTGACCGTTTCCTGTTTCATGTCGAAACCTACCACACAAGACGCGCAGGCGTTGCTGACCTTGATGGACATCTTCCTCTCGGATTCCGTGCGCGAGGCTCGGAAGTGGTGGCGAACCTTGCAGGACGGCCTGAGCCTCGAGGAATTCGAGAAACGATTTCCTCGCGGGAGCGAAGGCTGGGAGCACTTCTCGACGATGGCGATCTTCTGGGAGACCGCGGGCTCCCTCATGCGCCGGGGACTCATCGACGAGGATCTCGCCTTCGACACGTTCATGGATGCCCCGCCATGGGGGAAGGTCGAGCGAATCATTGGGGACCGTCGCAAGCGAGAGAAGGCCCCGGCTGAGGGGGAAAATTTCGAATGGATCGCAGCGAGGGCGAGGATATGGGTGAAGCAACGAGAGGCTTCCATTCGCAAAGCAAACGCTTCCCGTCGAACTCGGGAATAGACCCTCCACATCTCGGACTACGGTTTTCCTGCCGCAACGACGACGCTCTTGGCCCCGAACGATTTCGTGATCCGCTTCGTGCTCTCCGAGGACGACTTCGCGAAGTAGTCGACCTTCCGCAGGATCCGCACATCGCGGAATCCCGCGTCTCGAATCGTGGTTAGATACTCCT
>VBLV01000209.1:0-2609 GCA_005879045.1 Methanobacteriota archaeon
TACGCGGCCTGTGGCCGCGCCGAAGGGTTGACCGATCGTTCATTGTCGCCCAGAGAGTCCCCGGCGCTCCGACGTGGCGGAAGGCTCAAGCGGCGCCTATCGCCTTCGTCCCCGACGCAGCCCGAAGGTGAGAAATCCTACGCGGTCGGACACATGGACCGCACTGATGGTCGTTCTTGCGATCGTGCTTCTCCTCCTCGTCGTGATTTTCGTTCCTCGACCCAATGTCCGTCTCACGGATGTTCGATATCAGACGAGCTCATGCGATCCGGTCACATCGACCGTTATCGCCACGGCCTACGTAACCTTCACCAACTCGGGCATGCTCGACGGCTACATTATTGCTCGATTCTACGTGGACGGCGAGCGCCGCGCGACGAGCGGATTCCCCGTGGCTGCACAATCGACGGTCGAGGGGACGTTGGTGGCAACCATCCAGGGATGCTCTTCTCATCGCTATAGCCTCGACACCTGTTTTCCGTCGGGAGATTCCGCGGGGACGTGCTAGACTCGGTTAGATGGAAATTCATCGCCTACAGAGCGACGAGGGACCAACGTCGTCTTCTCGACGGCTCGCCTCTCATTGAAGGGTGTGCGGACGGCCTGGAGTTTCGACCGCAAACCGAGGAGCTGACCTCTCTTTCGGTCCGCGAACGCCGCGAAAGAACGCATTAAGTAGAGCCGCCCGCATCGGCGCGCAACTCATGCCCTCCCGGCCGTACAAGGATCTCATCATCTACGGCTGCTTCGTCCTGAACCGGCTCGTCGCGGAGATGGGAATTGACCTGTACCAGGATGGGCTCGACGCGAAGCTCGCCCTCGTCTTGCCGAATCAACGCGGCTTGTCGAAAGAGGAAGTGAAACGCGAGATCAAGTCGAATCACTTCATGACCGATCGAGTAATCGAGTCGCTCCAGAAAGAGGGCCACACGATCGTCGAAGTCGCCGAGGGTCACTATCGCATTCGCATCACCCGGGAAGGCGTGCTCCACATCCGTCGCTTCAACGAGTTCTACCGAAAGGTGTACCAGGAGCAGATCCGGGACCACTATCGGTTCACGAAGGCGCCGTTCTGGCTGCGCGACTAACCGTCATCGAACATTTCGGAGAAGCGAGGCAAGTTAACCTCAAACAAGGTTGACCTGGAGGAATCGGGCATCCCGGTTTCGTGGTCTTCCCAAGTCATTCGCTCGATTGCGACTCAGGCAGCCGTCGGCGTACCCGTTCCACTTGTCACGGGCTCGACCACGACAGGGATGAAGTCGTAGGTGCCATCGTCCCGCTCGATCGCGAGTTCCAGGGAGCATACGAACGTTGAGCCGCGAATCTTGACCCGCGCCGATTCTCTCGTCAAGAATTCGTACACATCCGGGGTGACGCTCTCGTCTCTCTTCGATCGCCAGAGGACGAGGATCCGGGCGGGCGGTACCTTCGTGGCGCCCGCGGTGTCCTCGACCGCGGCCTTCAGGGCCTGCAAATCCGCGAGCGTCGGCGCGTGCTCGAACGCTTTCACGAACACCGCGAAACCGGCCGCGCCGAGGCTCGTGAATCGCCACAACGTCGAGGGCTCCCGCCGAATATAGGCGTCGAACGAGTAGGTGAGGCCGCTCTTCCCTGTGAGCAGAGCCGGGGTCGCGATGGCGCCGGGTACGGCCATCATCCCGCGGACATCCGAACTCGTGGCCCCCAGGTATATGAGGATGCGTTGGACCGCGTCCTTTCCCTCGGGAACATACACGACTGGATCCGCCTGACGCACGCGCTGGATTACGCGATGTCGCAATGCGAAGTAATCGAAGAACGAGCGCAGATCGCGCATCAACTCGAGGATGCTGAAGCCGAGGATGAAGAGCGCCACCAACACGGCTCCGAGGAACAAGAGGGCGCCGGTGCTCAACGCCTGCAGCGCTCCGAAGATTACGACGAAGATCAACAGGACGAGCCGTCCGGTCGAGCCGGACACGGATCGCATCGCTAAGAGGAGCACGACGATCGGAACGAACAGGAGGAGAGCGAAGGCCGGGGCACCCCCGAACGCCGCGGCCGAGAGGATGATGAGGAAGAAGTCGAGGAGGAGCCACACGGACACGAACCAACGCACGTAGCGGAGCGTCTTGCGGATCTTCGGGGTCTGTCGGTCCACGGACTCGGCGAGGTCGAAGATCGCGGCGATCGGATCTTCCACCGCCCGGGCGTCGCCTTTCGTTCGTTCGCGGTCCACGGTTGAACACAAATCTGGGTGTATATAATGGGGTCGGGAAGATCAAGATCGGACGTCGAATTCACAACCTTTTTCGGACGGGCGCATATTCGAACCTCGTGGAGCGCACGCTTCTCGTCATCTTCGTGGTCCTCGCCGCGGCTATCGTCCTTTCGGCGGGTTTCGTCGCCTTCCGCTTCACTCCGCAGAGAGGCGCACCGGGAAGCCATTCGCCGCCCATCGGCGTTGCGTTCGACGTGACCCATGTCGGCGGGACCCCCGGGATGAACACGACGGACTTTTGGGTCGCGCGGATCACGCATGTGGACACGAACGAGACTCTCACCAGCTACCGAGCCACGCTGCTCCGGAACGGGAGCGTGCTCGTCGAGCCCACGACCGTCAAGCC
>VBLV01000209.1:2670-3509 GCA_005879045.1 Methanobacteriota archaeon
CATGCCCATCACCCGATGGACCCGACGGAAACCTCTCTGTCAACGATTACTTCCGGATCAGCTACCCGGATCCGGGAACCGAGTACACGGTCCGAGTGATCTGGGCCGAGACGGGCGACGTCGTCGGGGAAATCGTCATCCGCACCTGAACGATGGAGGCGAGCTTCGCATCCTTTATTATCGCTCCGTCCATGGGCCGGCCCGTCGGGGTGGCTCAGCCTGGTGGAGCGTCGGACTCATAGGGTTCTGCCGTAGCCTGACCGCGGCGCTCCTGGGGCATCCGAAGGTCCGGGGTTCGAATCCCCGCCCCGACATTCTGTCGCCGTGGACTCGTTCCGGCCGTGGATTGCCAAGTCCCATCCATTTGTAACAGGCGATGTTACACACGTCGAAATATCCTTTGAGGCGGTCCGGCCGCTCGGAGATGGTGCGGGAGGCCCCCTCTCGCACTCCGGACGGAGGGGAATCGAATGGCCGAAGAGAAGAAATCGAAGATGTCCAGGCGGAGTTTTCTGCAGAAGACGGCGGTGGGAGCGGCGGCCGTCGGCGCAATGGCAGCGGCGCCGACGATTCTGAAAGTAGCGGAGAACGTCCAGGCTAGCCCGCCGCCGGGAGATGTGAACGCCCCGGTCATGGCGTATGTGAAGGACGCGGCCCAAGGGACCGTCGTCGTGATGTGGGGTACCCAAGAAATCGTGACGAGAGATCCCGGACTCGTCAACCGTCTCACGACATACGCGAGGTGAGCGCCGATGTCGTCTCATCGCGAGGCGCCGACGATTTCGAAGGATCCGGTGGCCGACAACACGGACCTGTACGCGTTCGTCGACCCGGTCGAC
>VBLV01000201.1 GCA_005879045.1 Methanobacteriota archaeon
TGTTCGGCCGGAGGGAGCGGAGGGTTCCCGCACCCGCGGCCCGGAAGGAGGAGACTGGCTGATCCTCGCGGGTCCCGATCACGATGGCCAGAGGTCTCGGAAGGCCGCCGCGTTGGCCTCCGCGCCGCCCGAGCCTTTGGAGGATCCGTTCCTCACTTCGTTCCTCGCCGAACTGCGAGAGGGCGTGCCCACATCGAAGGACGAACTCCAACTGTTGAAACGCCGCGTCGCCCGGTCCCACGGGCTCGGGGGAATCCCCAGCGACTCGCATCTCCTGCGTCGGCTCCCTCCCTCGGTCCGTGAAGAATTGGTGGACCTTCTCCGGATCAAACCCGCGCGCACGGCGAGCGGCGTCGCCGTCGTGACGGTCATGACCGCGCCGCATGCCTGCCCCCACGGGGTGTGCACTTTCTGTCCCGGTGGACCGAGGATGGGGACGCCGCAGTCGTACGTCGGCACAGAACCGGCGGCGCGACGCGCGTCGGACCACGGCTACGATCCCGGAGCCCAGATTGTCGCACGTCTCCGGTCGCTTCAGGAAATCGGACACCCGACCGACAAGGTCGACCTGATTGTGCTGGGAGGCACCTTCACGTCTCTCGACCGCGGGTACCAGGAGTCGTTCGTGAAAGGCTGCCTCGACGCGATGAATGGCTTCGTGTCGGATTCGATTGTCGCGGCCCAGGTGGCGAACGAGAGCGCCGCGGCCCGATGTATCGGTCTGACGATCGAGACGAAGCCCGATTGCTTCCTCGGGTTTGAGGTCGACACGTGCCTCGCGCTCGGCACCACGCGCGTGGAGCTGGGCATCCAGTCGACCCACGACGACGTCCTCGAGGCGGTGCACCGCGGCCACACGGATTCCCAGAGCCGCGCCGCGATGGGCCGCGCGAAGGCCGCCGGCTTGAAGGTCGGCGCGCACATGATGCCGGGCCTGCCCCGATCGGACTGCGAACGCGACTTCGATTCCTTCCGCACGTTGTTCGACGATCCGGACTACCGGCCGGACTTCCTCAAGATCTACCCGACGCTCGTCCTGCCCGGGACGGCCCTGTACGGGCAGTGGAAATCTGGCCGCTACACACCGCTCACGACAGAAGAGGCCGTCGACCTGATCGCCCGCGTGAAGGCGATCGTCCCGCGGTGGTGTCGGATTCAACGCGTGCAGCGAGAGATCGGCGCGCCGGAAATCCAAGATGGGCCGAAGAAGGGGGACATCCGCCTCCTCGCGCGTGAACGACTTCGTGCGAGCGGACGGAGATGTGTGTGCGTCCGGTGCCGCGAAGTCGGATTTCGCGGGATCGAGCCCCGTCCTGAGGCTTTGACATTATTGCGATGTGACTACGTGTCCTCGGGAGGTCACGAGGTATTCCTGAGCATTGAGGACCCCGGTCTCGAAGTGCTCGTCGCGTACGCCCGGCTTCGGATCGACACGGCCGGCGCGACGGTCCGCGAGCTGAAAGTGTTCGGTCCGATGGTGAGGATTCACGAAGCGGCGCACGACCGTTGGCAGCATCGCGGGTTCGGTCGTCGGCTGATGCAGGAGTGCGAGCGCCTCGCCAAAGACGGATTCGGTGCCCGCTCGGTCCGTGTTACCGCGGGAGTCGGCGTCCGCGGTTACTATCGCAACCTCGGCTACGAATTGCGGGCGCCGTACATGGTCAAGCCGTTGTAATCAGGCAACTTCCTTGATCCAGCCGAGCCGTCGGAGTTTGCTCGCCTCGACGTCTGCGGCGTTGCGGAACGACGACTCCGCTTCCGCCAAGTAGTCGACCGCGAGACGCAGGCCCTCCTTCGTCGGTGCCTTGACGTCGATCCCCGCGCGCGTGAGTTGCTGCCGGACAATCGGCATCGCGGCCTCCTGGCCTCCCATGAACTCGCAGAAGTCCACGATAATCTGGTCCGTGACCGCGATGAACGGATTCCATGTCTCTTCGACGGCGTCGCGCTTCATGACTTTCGCATCGGCTTTCGCAATCATCGCCTTCGCGAGTCCGAGGAACCCCGCTTCGACGTTGAGGCCCGTTTTCGCAGAGCTCACGAAGCCGTCCACTTGGAGGACGTCCTTCAGATCGTCGAGATCTTCTTGGACCTTCCGACGGGACTCGGCGAGGTCCACCTTGTTCGCGACGAGGACGATCGGGATCGGGTCGGTCACGGAGAGGAGATGCGGAATCCAATACTCATGGAGGCTCTCGGCGGTCTCCGGGCGGGTCACGTCGTAGACCAGGAGCGCGCCTTTCGCCCCCTGGAACGAACTCTCTTGGATCCCCCGGTACCCCTTTTGGCCCAGGACGTCCCAGATCATGAACGTCATGTCGGTCGCCTTGCTGGGCGACTCGATTCGCAAGTCTTTCTTCGTGACTTTCGTGCCGATCGTCGTGATGTAATCGTCCGAGAACTTGTCGACGACGAAGCGTCGGATGAGGCTCGTCTTCCCTACGGCGCCGTCGCCGAGGAGCAAGATCTTTCGCTTGACGTGGTCATCGACCATGACGGCATCGCTCCATGCAGGGGCCACTCTTATAACGCTTGCTGACTCAATGTCAGCGATGCGAATACACGGCCTCAGTTCGGATGAAGTCGGAGCCGCGGGCGAATGAACCGCGCCGCAATCAGGTCCGCCTGCGGCAGAAGCGCCACGTTGCCGTCCCAAGTCGCGAGGATGTCCGAGTGGGACCGTTCGAATTCCCAGACCGCGACTTGGAGTTTCCTGGGCAGGTTGTTCAGGTATCGGCCCACGATCACGGCCGCGAGGACCGTGTGCTGGCCGCGGAGCATCAGCACCTGGCGTTGCCCGAAGCGCAATTGCTCGAGGGTCCCGCCCCGATCGTCGAACGAGTCCCGGACGAACTCCTGGAGCACGATCAGCATCCCGCTCATGATGTCGCTGTCGTGGACCATGCCTTGCGTGCGGGACCAGTGGCGGATGAGCATTCCGCTGTCGTGCATTAGGTACAGTTCCTCGAGACGCGCACGTCGCGTCACGTACACGCCGAGGCCGAGCACCCCCGCGGCGCCGAGGCCCGCGGCCGCCGCCCAGACGGTATTCACGGGAGGCGAGGACCGATAAATCGTCCGGGGATTCTGATCGAAGTTGTCCGTGTACGTCACCGTGACGGCGACCGTCGTGAAGATGGGACTCGCGGTCTGCGGCGTCTCCGTCGTGTTGGCGAAGAAAGACCAATCCCCAATTTTATTGGCGACGACCTCATGGTACGTGCCGCCCGCCTGCTGTTGATAGGCGAGTTCGGGACCGAAGACCGCCGTGATGCTGATCGTTGCGGCCATCGTATCGCTATAGCTC
>VBLV01000202.1 GCA_005879045.1 Methanobacteriota archaeon
CGAACCTCCGCGAGCGGAGCGCGAGGCTCATCTGCCTCCAGGTCGCGAAGAAGGTCGACTCCGGGAGATATCGATGCCCGCTTTGCGAAGTCCGTCTCGAGAGCACCGCGGAGGAGTGCGCCAACTACGGTGCGCGATTCTCTTGAGGCCACAATCCTAAATACGCAGGCATCGTGCCGGGACGATATGCGAGGACCGCGTTCCGACTACGCACCGCCTCCGATCTATTTGACTCGGGACAGCGGGCCGAGACCCGGAGTGCGGTTCAGCCGCCAAGAGGTGTTCCAGCTCGGTGTGGCCATCTTGGCCCTCAGCACCGCCTTGACCATCGCCAACGCCGTCGCGCTCCGCGGCCTGTACCCCTCGAGCGAGCTTCCGCTCCGGCTCGCCCTATGGTTCACGAGCGCTCTCGTCGCCGTCGCGAGCGGTGTCGGACTTCACGAAATCTCGCATAAGATCGTCGCACAACGGTACGGTCACTGGGCCGAGTTCCGGTACAGCCTGCGAGGCCTGGCGATGTCCTTCGTCTTCGCGTTCTTCGGTTTCCTCATTGGGGCTCCGGGCGCCACGATGGTCTCCGGAAACGTGACGCGAGATCAGAACGGTCGAATCAGCGCCGCGGGACCTGTGTCGAACCTGGTCATCGGGACCGTCTTCATGCTGGCGGCCGCCGCCATCGTGCGGACGTCCTCGCTCGCGAACCTCCCCGCCATCTTCGTGACGATCATCCTCGTCAACGCGTGGTACCTGAACGTCATCCTGGCGGGCTTCAACATGATCCCCATCCTGCCGTTCGACGGATCCAAGGTGTGGGCGTGGAACAAGGCCGTTTACGCGGGCATCCTCGTCTTGGCCTTGAGCCTTTATCTGAGTGGAGTCTATCTCGGACTCACCGGCATCTAGTCGCGCCGCAGATCAACGGCTCATCTGGCTCGCGAGGTATCCGGCGCCGAATCCGTTGTCGATGTTCACCACCGCGACTCCGGGCGCACAGGCGTTCATCATTCCTAGGAGGGCCGCCATCCCATCGAAGCTCGCGCCGTACCCCACGGAGGTCGGCACGGCGATCACGGGGACGTCAACGAGACCCGCGACGACGCTCGGTAAGGCGCCCTCCATCCCCGCGACGACGACGATCACTTTCGCCCCGCGTAACAGCTCGCGCTGATCGATGACGCGGTGCACCCCCGCGACGCCGACGTCGTAGAGGCGCGTCACCTTGCACCCCATCAGCTCCGCGGTGACGCCGGCCTCCTCGGCGACCGGGATGTCCGAGGTCCCCGCGGTCACGACAAGCACCGGCCCTCGGTTCGCCTTCGGCGCGGTCCCGATCGAAACGATCGCCGCTCCCTCGTGGTACGTCACCCGCTTCCCGTCCAGCGCCTTTCGGAGCCGCTGATAGACGGAGCGGGAGGCGCGCGTCGCTAACACGAGGTCGTGGGACTCGCTCATCCGTTGCGCGATCTCGACGATCCGCTGAGGCGTCTTGCCCAGGCACAGGATGACCTCCGGATATCCGCGGCGGAGGTCGCGGTGGGAGTCGAGCTTCGCGAACCCGAGATCCTGATACGGCAGATCGCGGAGGGCGTCCATCGCCTGGCCCACGGTGACCTTCCCCGCCTTCAGGTCCCGAAGGAGCCCCTGCACCCGACGCCGGTCCACGGACCTCACCGAATCTGTTCCCACTTCTCGAGTTCGAGGATGGAGCTGAGGGTGCCACCGCGCTTAATCTCCTCGCGGATCCGGTTCTCCCGCTCGAGCACATCGAGGGCGCGGTTCGCCATCTCGACCGCCTCTTCGCGGGCCACGACGATCAGGCCCGACTCGTCCCCGACGATCCAGTCGCCGGTGTGGACCTTCTGCCCGCCGCACTCGATCTCGCTCCCGATCTCCCCGAGGCCTTTCGGTTCTCCCGCGTGCGGGGCCACGTGTCGGCTGAAGCACGGGAAGTTCAGCTCGAGGACCGTATCGAGGTCCCGCACCGCGCCATCAATCACGACGCCGGCGACGCCCTTCACGAGGCACGAGTTCGACGCGAGCTCGCCCCAGACCGCCGTCGGCCCACCGCCGACGTCGATCACGATGACGTCGCCGGACTTCGCGCGATCGATCGCCTCGACGGGTTTCGCCCAGTCGCCATCCGCGGTCTTGACGGTCAGCGCCCGGCCCACGAGCTTCGTGCCATGCTTGATCCGCGGCACGAGGCCCGTCATCACGCCTCGTTTCTGCATCGCATCCGCGAGGTTCGGTGTGGAGACCTGGCGGAACGCGTCGCCCACATTGGCATCCGTGTACTTCTTGTAAAGCCCCGTGGGGCCGTCGGGATCGATTTCCTCTGGCGGATCGCCTTCTTGATTGTGCGGGTCGCCTCCGCGACGTTCTCGGCCTTGATGATCGCGCCGCCGACGATGACGATCGACGCGCCGGCCTTCAGCGCCTCGCCCACGGTCTCCGAGTTCAGGCCGCCCGCCACCGCGACGGGGATCAACGTCGCCGCGGCAACGGCCTTCAATTCCTGGAGCGGCGTGTGCGCGATCATCTGCTCGTCGATCGACACGTGCATGTTCAGATAATCTACGCCGAGCTTCTCGAGTTCCTTCGCCCGGGCCGGTTTGTCGGCCACGCGCATCAGATCGACCATGATCTTCGAGCCGTACCGCCGGGCCGCGCGCACCGCCTCCAGGATCGTCGCGTCGTCCGTGACGCCCATGACCGTGATGACGTCGGCCCCGGCCTTCGCGGCGATCTCGACCTCGAACGCGCCTGTGTCCATCGTCTTCAAGTCCGCGACGAT
>VBLV01000203.1 GCA_005879045.1 Methanobacteriota archaeon
AACGTGCCCACCCTCGTCCCCCGTCTGCTCAAGGAAGCGGTCGAGAAAGGGAAATTCGAGGAAGAGGTCACGCTCCGCCGAAAGGACGGCGATGTCTTCCGCGCGCGGCTCACGGTCCGCCCGGTGTACCGGGACGGAAAGCAAATCGGTTTCATGGGGATGACGCATCCCTTGGAACCGCCGCGACGTCCGTGAGACACGGCTCCGAGGCTCTTTCGATGGCCGCGCCGCCCTTCGAGTCGAGGACCTCGGTCATCACGTGCGACACGCACGGCATCGTGCAGGAGTACGCGGCGGACGCCGCCGACCTGTTTGGATGGACCCCAGACGAGGTCATCGGCAAAATGTCCGTCGCGATGTTCCATGTGCCGAAGAACGTCCCGACGCTCGTCCCGCGCCTCCTTCGGGAGGCCGTCGAGAAGGGGAAGTTCGAGGAGGAGGTCACCCTCATGCGGAAGGACGGTTCCACCTTCCGCGCGGTGCTCACCGTTCGACCGATCGTCCGCGAGGGACACCACATGGGCTTCATGGGCATGACGCACCCATTGACCCCGCCCGGGCCGGTGCCTGTCGCGAGGCTCTGGGTCCAGGCGCTCCGAGCGCCGTTCCTCGTGGCCTCCCTGATTCCCGGCTTAGTCGGAGCCCTCGCGGCGCGCCAGGCGGGCTACGGGATCAATCTCGGCCTCCTGGGCCTGTCGTTGCTCGGGCTCGGGTTCATCCATCTCGGGACGAACATGGCGAACGACGCCTGGGATTATCGGAGCGGGAACGATCTGGAGGTTCGCCACCTCAACCCGTTCGCGGGAGGAGGTCGCGTCCTGTTCCGCGGCGTGCTGAATTTGAGGACGCACCTCGCCGTGGCCGTGACGTTTCTCCTCCTCGGATCCCTCATCGGTCTCTACCTGGTGTCCATCGTCGGCCTCCCGCTCCTGTGGCTCGGCCTCGTCGGCGTCGCGGTGGCCTACTTCTATGTGGCGCCGCCCCTCCGCTTGGCCCACCGAGGCATTGGCGAAATCGCGGTCGGGATCGCCTTCGGCCCGGTGACGGTCCTGGGAGTGTACTACGTCCTCACGCGCGCCTTCGATCCGCCCGCGGTCATTCTCTCCATCTCCCTCGGTCTGCTCGTCGCAGGCATCCTGTGGATCAACGAGATTCCGGACATCCCGGCCGATGCCGCCGTCGGGAAGCGGACGCTCGTGGTCCGGCTCGGCGTGGCTCGTGCGACCACGGCGTTCGGCGCGATCGTCCTCGCGGCCTATGCGATCCTCGTCCTCGGCGTCGTCCTGTCCTCCCTGACCCCGTGGGCCCTCCTCGCGCTCCTCGCGATTCCCCTCGCGATCAAGCCAATCCTCGGACTGCGGCGGGCGGGGGCCGATCCGCACGCCTTGATTCCATCCAACGCCGGGATGATCTTGGCGACAGTGGTGACAGGGATTCTCCTCCTCGCGGGGTTGGCCATTGAAGTGTTCGTCTAATGAACGTGGGGCATCCGCGCTTATTCCATGGCGATGGATTTCTCGGGGGCGCGGTTGGTTTTCGGCGGTTCCCAGAGTTCGATTCGATTTCCCTCGGGGTCCACGACCCAGCCGAAGCGGCCGTACTCCAGCTCCTCGATCTTCGGGTCGACCGTGACGCCCTCCTTCCGCAGCGCTGCCATCACGTCGTCCAGGTCTTTCACCCGGTAGTTGATCATGAACGAGGCGGCGTCTTCTCCGAAGTATGACGTGTCCGCGGGAAAGATCGACCAGACCGTGTGCCCGACGCGCTTCCCATCTTTGCCGCTTCGCCAGGCGAACAGGGCGACCATCCCCTCGATGGCGATGCCGAGATGTTCGCGATACCATCGGGCGAGGGCCTCCGGATCCTTCGCCTTGAAGAAGATGCCTCCGATTCCCGTCACCCGAGCTCGGCGCGTCCGCGCGGCCATGCCCCGGAGTGGGTCTCGGGGACTAAAGCGGTTCCCCCATCTCGCCGGTCCGGGCTGGCCATCCCGGCGGCTCAACCGGCGGCCTTGAGATCGGAGAAGATTCGCAGGTATTCGCGCAGGTACCGCGTAATGAGGAAGTTCTTGCGGACCCGTTCCCGTCCCGCCTTTCCCATCGTCTTCCGTTTCGCCGGATCGCGGAGGAGCTGGATCGTCCGGTCGGCACATTCCCTCACGCTGGACACGAGGTAACCGTGACGACCGTCCTTGATCTGGATGCGGATGCCGGTGACATCGCCCCCGACAACGGGGACGCTCTTCCACAGGGACTCGCTCACGATGAGACCGAATCCTTCGCGGAGCGACTTTGCGATCGACACGTCGGTCTGTCTTTGGAGGACGTTCACTTCGAGCGCACCGACTCCGCGGAGATCGGTCAGGAAGTGAATGTCCGGATCATCGCCCGCGTGCCGGGCCGAGCGCTCGAACCACAACCAGC
>VBLV01000204.1 GCA_005879045.1 Methanobacteriota archaeon
AATGCACGGTGGGCGAGTTGGCGGAACCCCACGACGTGAGCCTTCCGGCCATCTCCCAGCATCTTCGCGCGCTGGAGGAGGTCGGTCTCCTCGAGCAAACGCACACGGGACGCGTGCGCCGATGCGCCCTCAAGGCCGCGCCGCTTTCCGCGGCGTTCTCGTGGATTGTGCAGTATCGGATCTTCTGGGAGGGCATGCTGAACGACATCGCCGAGAAAGTAGAAGGAAGAGGAACAACCATGAGAGCGACCAAGACAAAGACCAAGACGACGACCAAGCCGACGACAGGGACGGTGCGACTGATCCGCGTCTTCAAGGCGCCGCGCGAACGCGTGTTCAACGCGTTCCTCGACCCCGACGCGTTCGCCAAGTGGATCCCGCCGAACGGGTACACGGCGCACGTGTACAAGTTCGAGCCCAAGGTCCGGGGCACGTACCGCATGAGCTTCTCGTCCCTCGATAAGAAGGACACCCACTTTTTCGGCGGCAAGTTCCTCGAGATCAAGCCCTACGAGCGATTGCGCTACACGGACAAGTTCGAAAGCGACGACCCGGAGATGCAGGGCGAGATGAAGGTCACCGTCACGTTCAAGGACGTTCCAGGTGGCACGGAAGTGAGGATCACGCAGGAAGGAGTGCCGAAGGCAATCCCCATCGAGGGAGCCATGTTGGGCTGGGGCCAATCGCTCGAGAACTTGGCGCGGCTCGTGGAGTTGTAGGCCGCAAACGAGGGTAGCGGTCGCAACCGCGAGCGTGGAGAGAGCGTCCAGACGTGAGAGCCGCAGGGGGGAATTGAACCCCCGACCTGCGGCTGACAAAGGCCCCGGCCTACGAGATGCTGGCTCAGAGCAGATGCCATCAAGCAAGAACTCGAGAAGCACCAGGAGACCCTCACGATTCGCGTGAAAGCGATCCAGAATCAGGAGAAGGCGCTCGGGGAGCGGTACGAGGACCTCGGCCGGAAGATCCAGGCGGCGCTCGGAGGCCGGCCGCAGACGGGTTCAACGACAACTCGTCGTTCGTCAAGGCGTCGTACTTTAGCGTTTGGCGGCGACTATCGCCGGCGATTCTCGGGGGCATCGGAAGATATGCTGGCTGGCTATGCCGAGAGAGGCCTCGAGGGACCATGAGGGCGTCGAGAATCGCGGTCCTGTCATTGATTGGACTCCTTTTGATCGGTTCGGCAGCGGTGCTGCTCCTCCGGATGCCGAAGCCGGCCACGGTGACCGACGGCATCGCCGCGAGATATCCTGGCGACGTCGGCATCGAAACCGATCCCGAGGTGTTCTTCGTCGAGAGGTTCGACGAGGGCACGATCGCCTCGCTCGCCGCGCGGTACGAGGATGTCCTGAACCAGGGCGACCTGTCCTTCGTCGCGGACGTCCCCCCTGGGAGCGCTGCGTCGAGTTCTCTCCTGATGACTGCGATCGGCGGCGTGCGTTCCGGCGCGCACCTATTCAAGAACCTCGCGGCGGACGGGCGGGCCCAGGACGACACCGTCTACCTCCGCTACTATGTGAAGTACCGCTCCCCCTTCACCCCGCACCATAACGGCGTCTGGATGGGCGGGGCGAACCCTCCGCTGGATTGGCCGAATCCCCAGGCCGGGACGAGGCCGGCGGGCGACGATCGGTTCATCGTCGCCACTGAACCCGTCACCTCCACGATGCGCCTCGACAATTACATCTACTGGAAGGACATGCACGGCGACCCCAACGGCAACTACTGGGGAAACGATTTCCTGCAGGACGCTGGCCTGAGGGCACCCCT
>VBLV01000068.1 GCA_005879045.1 Methanobacteriota archaeon
AGGAGTTCCAGCGCCTTCTGCTGGATGATCTTCACGCGCCGCTCGATGTCCTTCTTCGCCTCGTCCGGTTCGGCGCGGACCTCCGGGGCTTGCGGCTTCGCCTGGGCCAGGAGGGTCCGCTGCCGATCGAGGTCCTGTTCGCGGGACGTGAGGTCTTGCTCCCGTCGCCCGAATTCGCGGTCCCGTTCCTCGACCCTCGCTTCGCGGTCCCGGACTCGCTCCTCGCGATCGAGGAGCTCGATTGCCCTCCGTTGAAGGAACTTGCGTTCCCGGGCCAGCTCGGCTTTCTCGCCTTCCATCGCCTTCCGGACTTCCTCGGAGACTTCGCCCGGGGGGCGATGAGAGGCGACGAGGCGTTCCTTCGCCATCGAAGTGAAACGTTGGCTCAGATCGGCTACGCGGCTCTCGATTTCGCGGCGGGTCTTGTCTTCTTCCGCGGCCCGGGCCGTAGCGTCGACCCTTTCTTTCTCGAGGAGAGCGAGCGATTCTTTCGCCTCCTTTTCGAGTTGGGCGATTCGTGCCGAAGCCTCTTGGTACCGAGTCTCGAGATCGGTCTTCGCCGCGACGAGCGCCTTTCGCTCCTGCTCAAACGCTTGTCGCGCGTCGGAACTGGCTTTCGACTCCGCCTTCTTCGAGTCTTCGTTGGAACTCGCCGCGAGTTGTTCCGCGATTTCCAGGGTCTTCGCGGATCGGGACGCTCCTTTGGAAACCGCGTCCTGCAGTTGGGTCGAATAGTCCGCGAGGGCCGCAAGCCTCGCCTTCTGCCGATCGAGTTCCTCCTGGCGTCCGCTCAGGTTCGCCGCGTCCGCTTTGAGCTTGGCGTCCAGTTCTGCGAGGGACTTTTCCTTCGCCTGAAGACGTGCGTCGCGTTCCGCGAGCCCTTTGTCGACATCCGGTTTCGGCTCGGCGGCGCGGGCCGGTGCGGGGCGGCTCGTGGCGGCCGCGAGATGCGAGTCGGCCGCGGTGAGCAGGAGGGCGGTCCAGTTCACATCCTCCGGCGCGAGTTGTCCGCGGGAGAGAAGGACGAACGCGAACTTGCCACTCTGAAACGCCGTGAATACGTACTCTCCCACGAACAGCGAGTCGCGGTCCCCGATCCCTTCGTCGGGCAGGACCTTCAAGAAGTCGTTGTAGTCGATCGGGCAATCCGAATCGAGGATGTACTCGCCGGCCATTTCCCCGCGCTCGTCGAGGACGTAAATTTTCTTGAGCTGGGCCCGAGCGACCTTCTTCAGCGGAGCGGCCATCAGGATCCCAGACACGACTGGGCCGAGGCCTCGGCATACGAGACCGGAGAGTAGAGCTTCGATCGCCCCTTGCATACGCTGGCCGCCTTGGTCGCGAGGGCATCTCCTCGCGGTCGTGTACGGAGAAATCGAGCGGCCCGCGCCTTATTTAAGAAACGGGCTTTGGTTATCGGTCGTGAGAAGGCCGCTCGCCGGGTCGAGAGAACCGCGGCTCTTTCGGCGGCTCCCTCCGTTCCTTGTCGCGTCAGACCAGGGAGCGGGCCCGTTCTAGGTTGTCGACACCGAGCGCGACTTGGGCATGCCCGCCCACGGTGCCGAGATGAATCGCGCTGACGACATCGACCCCGGCGTCACCAAGTTTTCGGGCGAGGGCCGCGAGGGCTCCCGGCTTGTCTTCGAGGCGCACGACAAGCACGGTCCGCGTCGAGCACGTGTAGCCGCTCTTCATGATCGCCTCCCTCGCTTGCATCGGCTGATTCACGATCAGACTCACGTATGATCGCCCGCCGGCGGATTCGGCGCCGATCGCGTCGATGTTGATCCCCGCTTCTCCGAGAATCGCGGCGAGTTTCGCGAGCTCCCCCGGCCGGTCCGGGACCTCCATGTCGATTTGGATCATGTCCCCTCGGGGAGGGCATGGCAGTGCGAGGCTACAAGCGTTGCGCGCCGTCGCGTGGCGGCAGATCGCTTATGGGATGCGGAGTCCCTACCCGTCGGATTCTCATGCGCTACACCCTCGTCTACGTCGGGATCCAGGTCCGCGACATGGATCGTTCCATTGCGTTCTACCGCGATGTCTTGGGGATGCAGGTCGTCCGGCGTCAGCATGTCCCGGAAACCGGGGGCGAATGGGCGGAGCTTCGCAGCATCGGGTCGAAGCAGATGCTCGAGCTGAACTGGTACCCGAACGCCTCCAAGTTCTTTGCCGGACCCTATCGCAACGGGGACGAGTTGGACCACATCGCGTTCGAGTGCGAGGATGTCGAGCGGGCCTACCGGGAGCTGCTGGAGAAAGGGGCCCGGCCCGGACACCGGCCCTTTGCCGAGGGGAACAGTTGGCTCGCCTACGTCGAAGACCCGGACGGAATCTGGATCGAGTTGACCGGCCCCATTCCCGGCCAATCAGCCGCAGGACCGTCCGACTAGGCGCGGACCGAGGGAGGCGCGAGGACGATCCGGGCGTCGACCGCGCGGTAGCCTTTGCCTTCCGGGAGGACCATCACCGGATTGAGGTCGATTTCCTGGACCTGGTCGGAGTCTGAGACGAGTTGGGCGAGCCGGAGGACGGCATCTTGCAGCGCTTTCACGTCGCGCGCCGACTCGCCGCGGACGCCCTTCAAGAGCGGATAGGTCCGAATCGATTCGATCATTCGCATCGCATCGCGATCGGTGAGCGGGGGCAGTCCAAACGCGACATCTTTCAGATACTCGACGTAGATCCCACCGAGCCCGAAGACAAGACACGGTCCGTAGACCTTGTCCCGGGTCATGCCCAGGATCACCTCCATGCCCCCCGTCACGAACTCCTGGACCAAGAATCCGTCAAGGGCGACGCCTCGGTCGCGCAGGCGGGCGGTGATGCGTGACGCGCCCTCCAGCAGGGCCTCTTTTCCGCCGACGTCGAGGAGGACCGCTTGCATCTCGGACTTGTGAAGCAGCGTCGGGCCGACCGCTTTCAGGACGACGGGATAGCCGATTTCCGCCGCCGCTTTGGACAGTTCTTTGGTGGAGTGGACGAACCGAGTCTTGGCCGTCCGAATTCCGTACGCCTCGAGGAGGCTGTTCGCCTCGTCGCCGCGCAACAAGAGTCGATTCTCCGCTTGGGCCCGCGACAACACAGATTCGGCGAGGCCTTGATCGACGGAGAACGTTCGAAGTTCCCCTTCCTCCCGTTCCCGGTATCGGGCATAGCGGTGCATCGCGGCTAGGGCCCTCGCCGCGCTCTCCGGGTACGAATATGAAGGCACGCGATGCGTCACGAGCTCGACGAAACCCGCGCTGTCTTCGGCTCGGCCAAGGAAATTGCACAGGACCGGCTTCTTGTATTTCTGGGCCGTCTGCCAGATCGCGCGGGCGACCTCGACCTCGTCCACCCGGACGGGCGGCACGTAGATCGCAATGGCGGCGTCGACGCCTCCGTCGGCGAGGACCGCGTCCATGGCGCGTCGATAATCCTCAAGGCTCCCTTGTGGGGTCAGGTCGATCGGGTTGTGAAGCGACGCCTCGGGGGGAGCCCAGCTCTTCATGTACGCCTGGGTCGCCGGTTCGAGCTCCGCGAGCCGGAGCCCCTGGGCGACGAGCTCGTCGACGCACATGATCGCCGGACCTCCGGCGTCCGAGACGACGGCGACGCGGTCCCCCCGCGGGATCGGTTGCAGCGCGAAGGCCATCGCCAGGTCGAAGAGCTCCTCGATCGAGTTCGCTCGAAGGACGCCGGTCTGCGAGAACACCGCCTCCGCGGCGAGGTCCGAGCCGCCGAGGGAACCCGTGTGGGACACGGCCGCCCGGCTCCCGGCCTCCGAGCGGCCCGACTTCACCGCGATGACGGGCTTGTCTTTCGTGGTCTCGCGCGCGATTCGGACGAAGTTCCTCGGGTTGCCGAAGTTCTCGATGTACGCGAGGATCAGTTTCGTGTCCGGGTCTCCGTGCCACATCCGAAGGAGGTCGTTGAGGCTGACCTGGGCCTTGTTCCCCAACGAGCAGAACTTCGCGAAGCCGATGCCTAGGGATTTCGCGTGGTCCAAGATGGCGATGCCGAGGGCGCCGCTCTGTGTGGCCAGCGAGATCCCGCCAGGGAGCGGCGGCGTCGGCGCGAACGTCGCATCCATGCGGATGTCGGGGTGGGTGTTGATCACGCCCATGCAGTTCGGGCCGATCATCGTCATGTCGTACGCGTCGCACACCGCGAGGAGTCGCGCCTCGCGGGCCATTCCGACCTCCCCGATTTCTCGGAAGCCGGCGGTGATCACGACGAGCCCTTTCACTCCCTTCTTCCCGCAGTCCTCGACGGCTTCGAGTGCGACCTCTGCGGGTACCGTGATGATCGCGAGATCCACTCGATCGGGGATCTCGAGGACGCTCGGATACGCCCGGATCCCGTGGATGCTCGTCGCCTTCGGGTTCACCGGGTAGATCGTCCCCTGGTATTCGTTCACGATGAGATTGTGGAGGATTTCGTAGCCGATCTTTCCTCGATGACGCGAAGCGCCGACGATTGCGATGGACGACGGCGAGAAGATTGCGTCGAGTCCGGTTCGGGGCATCGAGGCGCCAAACCCCCGGCGCGACTTGAAGGTTCTCGCCTCTCCCGATGCGTGCGATGTTATCCGGTTCTCAAGTCGGTATCACGGGGGATAACGGCGCCATTTGAGTAATATATCGAGCGCGGGAACGGGGACGCGACTGGGCCGGGGACTTCCCTTGCCCGGGAGACGCCGACTCCCATGCGCGCCCACCCCTCGCGGTCCTCGATGAGAAGCGTCGCGGTGGTCCTCGTCCTCCTCGGGTCGGTCGGTGCGGTCCTGCTCGTCACGGCCCCGACCGCGAGCGCCACGGTCTATTTCCGCGGAATCATCAGCGTTCCGACCACGTGGGGAGGCGGCGCCGAGACGAACTACGTGGCCACGGGTCCCATCACGATTCGTCCCTCGGGGAGCCTGACCATCATGCCGGGGACGACGGTGAGGTTCGAGCCAGGCGTCCATCTATTCGTCGAAGGTCGGCTCACGGCTGACGGGACCTCGGCGAAAGCGATCACGTTCACCGCGAACAACACCGCCTCTCCGTTTCCGTGGGGCGGGATCCAGTTCAACGCGAGTTCGTCCGGATCCGTTTCATGGTCGACGTTCGACCGAGTCGATCGGGCCCTCACGGCGACCGATAGTTCCCCGGACGTGACGCGCAACACGGTTCTCCAGGCGGGGGTTGGTTTCGCTTTCGTCCGATCGTCCAGCTTCGTGTATAGCAACACGATTCAGCGCGCCGCGAATGTGGGGGTGTACGCCAACGCTTCGGATGTGCAGATTGCGTACAACTCGATCAACGGCACCGCGGTCGGGATCCAGATCGAGCAACCCAGCTTTCCGACCGTTTCGGGTAACACGATTACGAATGTGAGCAGCGGCTTCGCGATGGGCATCATCGTGACGGCCGGAGCGAGCGCCTCGATTGATGGAAACACAATCCGAGGCGTCCGCGGATCCAGCGGGGCACCCGGAGCCGTGCCGGGAGCACCGGGGCGCGATGGAGCCTTCGGCGCGGGGATCTACGTATCCGGAGCGCCCTCGGCCTCGATCACCTCGAACACGATCGACATCGTCAGCGGAGGACGCGGTGGAGACGGCCAAGCCAACACGGGAGGCGCCGGCGGTCGGGGTGGCAACGGCGGCCCAGCCGCGGGGATTGTCGTCGCGGCCACGCCCGACGCAACGATCCAGTGGAACATGATCACGAGCGTCACGGGCGGATCCGGGGGCGCGGGCGGCGGCAGTGCCACGACCACCACCGGCGGCCGGGGCGGCGACGCCGGGACGGCCGTCGCGATCGAAGTGGCGACGTCGACCGGCAGCAACCTGTTGTCCACAAATACGATCGACAGCGTCGTCGGCGGCAACGGCGGCCCGGGGGGAAACGGCGCGACGACGAACGGCAACGGCGGGGTGGGCGGCGACGCGGACGGACTCTTCCTGATTAGTGCTAGCATCGCCGACGCGAGCGGCAACTCCGTTCGGACCATCCGAGGCGGCACCGGCGGGAACGGCGCGGCTGCCGGCGGTGGATCCGGGAACGGCGCGACCGGCGGGTCTGCGAACGGCATCGCGGTCTTCTTCGTGCCCGGCTCGGCGACGGTCCACGCCAATACCTTCACGACGTTGACGGGTGGAGACGGCGGGCGGGGCGTGCGCGGCGGGTACGGCGGCAACGCGACCGGGGTCGTCTTCTTCGGGAACAACGATGGTTCGTTCAACGGCACGCAGGCCAGCTTCAATCAACTCGATACCGTCACCGGCGGGGCCGGCGGAATCGGCACGCGGTTCGGCGGCAACGGGGGTGCCGCGGCGGGGATCGCGGGGGTGTTCGTTTCTCCGAGCTTCTCCTCGAACTGGGTCACGACGATGCAAGGCGGCCGGGGCGGGGACGCGCTCGACCTCACGGACGGGGGCCGGGGCGGGGACGCGCTCGGGATCATCTCGGGATTGGTGATGAAGGGCCTCTCGCTGGAGGACACGGTTTCCGGCGTGACGAAGGGAGGAGCGGGCGGCGGTCCACCGATCCAGACTTCGTACGCGGACGGGTACTACCTCATCGGCAACAAGACCTTCACGACCCGCTTCACGGTGGACAACGCGACCCTCTCTTCGATCGGGAGTTACGATTTCTACGTGGATAACTACACCGAGGCCGTCGCGGTGAACAGTCCGTTCACGAAGCTCGCGGTCATGGCCGCGGGCAACCTCACGGTCCGGAACTATCTCGAGGTGGACGCCCTCTGGCCGAACGGCTTCACCCCGGTCGCGGGGGCGCACATCACGGTCATGGACGGGAGCTCGCGGATCTGGGATCGCCAGGCCCCGTCCGGAGTTCAACCGTGGATCCTCGTCACGGACCGGATCTACATCGACTCTCCGATCCCGACGGACAACGTGACGCAGGTCAGCGTGACGTACCCGCCCTATTCGTTCGCCAGTGATCCGCGGTTCGTCAACATGGGCACGAGCCACACGGAATCGTTCGTGATGGTGGACAAGGACGCCCCGACGTCCGCGGCCAGTGCCTTGCCGACGTACGAGAACGTCTTCACGTTCTGGGTCTGGTACACCGCTTCAGACGGAAACGGGACCGGAGTGGGCAACATCACCCTGTGGTATCGGACCGGCGGGAGCGCCGTCTGGGTCCAATACGCCGTCCAGCCGGCAGGGAACTTCGGTCAATTCACGTTTACCGCTTCATCCGACGGAGTGTACGAATTTGCGACGACGGCGGACGACCTGGCAGGGAACAAAGAGGTTCGTTCTGCGGCGAACGACACCTGGACGACGGTCGACACGATCCGGCCCGGGTCTCACGTGAACGGGCTGAGCCAATACCAGAACCGGAGTACGTTCACGGTGTCGTGGGGGCCCGACGCGGGCGTGACGGATGTCGTCTCGTACACGATCCAATACAACGCCGGCGCCGCCTGGACGAACTGGCGCGTGGACACGACCACGACCTCGGGGACGTTTTCGGCGAGCGGGCAGGGCGTCTACGCGTTCCGCGCAATCGCCAAGGACGCCGCGGGCAATGTCGAGGTTCCCCCGGCGACAAACGACACCTGGACGATGGTCGACACGATCGCTCCGGCGTCTCACACGTTGGCCCTGCCGACGTATGAGGCCTCGCTCGCTTTCACGGTGTACTGGGGACCCCAATTCGACTCGCCCGACATCGCAAGCTACCGGATTCAGTCGCGAGACAACGGTGGTGCCTGGACGGATTCTGGGACGTTCCCGGTGGGCACGACGTCGGCCGTGTTCACGGGCCAGGACGGTCATACGTACGAGTTCCGTTCGATGGCGACGGACCGGGCGGGAAACGCGGAAGCGCCGCCCTCGCCGCCGAACACCAACGACTCATGGACAGTCGTGGACGTGACGCCACCGGACTCCAAGGTGACCAGGTTGCCCGCCTACGAGAACACGCTTCAGTTCGCGATCGCGTGGGGTCCCGTCGTCGGCACCACGGACATTTCGGCGTATCTCGTGCAGTGGAAAGACGGCGCGAATCCATGGACGGACCTCGTCGGTTATGCGAACACGACTGCGACCAGCGCGACGTTCCTCGGTCAGGGCGCTCATGTGTACGCCTTCCGCACGATCGCACGGGACCGCGCCGGGAACGTCGAGCCGATTCCCGCAGGCAACGACACGTGGACGATCGTCGACGTGTTGCCGCCGTCCGTCACGGATTCCCGGCCCGTCGGCGCGAACACGAACCTGACGCCGTGGATCGTGATTACGTTCAGCGAGCCGATGAACCGAGCCTCCGTGGAGCAGGCGTTCTCGATCACGCCGGGGATCGATGGCAGCTTCGTGTGGAGTTCGGACTTCCGCACGGTGTCGTTCGTTCCGACGCGAGAGCTTCAGTCTGGTGTGACGTACGCCGTCGTGATCGATTCCTCGGCGCGCGATCTCGCCGGGAACACCATGGTGGGGTCGAAGACGTTCCAGTTCTCGACGGCCCCCGGATTCCTCGCAGAGTTCTGGTGGGTTCTCGTCCTCGTCGGCGGTGCGGCCGCCGCGGCGATGTTCATGATCCTGCGGCGTCGACAAGCGGGTGCGTCGAAGCCGGTTTCCCCTGCGACGACGGCGAGCAAGCCCAGCGACGCGATCGTCGAAGACGTGTTCCTCCTCAATCACAAAGACGGACTCCTGATCAAGCACGAGACCCGCCGACTCAGGCCCGACGTGGATACGGACATCTTGAGCGGTATGCTCACGGCGGTGCAGGCGTTCGTGAAGGACGCCTTGCGCGGCGATGACTACGCCGACCTGAACGAGATGACGGTCGGCCACATGCACATCTTGATCGGCCGGGGCAAGTGGCTCGTCCTCGCGGCGAGAATCGAAGGGGACGGCACGCAGAGCTGGACCAGCCAGATCGAGCGGTGCATCAAGGACATGGAGGACCATCACTGGGACCAGATCGAGGACTGGGACGGGGACATGGGCCTCGCCCGGGTCCTGACGCCCTATATCAAGAAGTTGATCCAGGGCGGCTACACGTAGGGAATGCCGCGCGACGACAGGCACCGCGATGCGGCCCGCCACTCGGTCCATCGTTCGCTACAACAAATCGTCTCGCGCATCGCGAATGCGCCGCGCGTTTTGCGTGACGTGTATGCGTGTTCCCACGGCGTTGATGGGATTGTCCCATCTTCAGTACCGATAACAAAAGCTTTAATTCCGGATGCCACTTTCTAACAAGGGATGGGACGAGGCGGCAGCTTGTTCCACAGACTCGCGTCCCCAGAGCAGATGCTGTCGCGTCCCGACCGAATCGCGCGCGCAAGCCCGCGGTGATCCAAAGATGGCGAGTGATGAGGGCGACGGAAAGGTGTCCAAGTCGGCGGAGGAAGTCCGAGACGAGTTCGAGGAGAAGATGGATCGCCTTCGTCGGCAGTACGAGCGCGACCTGCACTCCTTCCGCTACGAGATCGAGGAACGGGAGTACCGCCTGAAGGCCTACGAGGACAAGTTCAACAAGATCAAGCAGCCGCCGCTCCTCTACGCGTACGTCGTCCGCAAGGAAGGGCCCGACCTCGATGGGAACCAGGTGGTCGTGGCGCGCGCGACGGAGCTCCTGAAGGTCTCGACCGGGCTGGTCGACAAGTCTCAGCTCGGCGTCGGCCAATACGTCTGGGTGCATCCGCAGACCTACGCGATCGTGGAAGGCAGCGCCGTCCGCAACGAGGGCGTGATCGCGAAGGTCGTCGACATGATGGACGGCAAGCTCGTGATCTCCGTCGAAGGGGACATGGAAAAGCGCCTGATCGATTGCGACAAGAACGTCTTCAAGAAGCTCAAGCCGGGATTCCAGATCGGCGTGTTGCCTCCGACGATGGAGGTCCTCGAGATCCTCCCGAACCTCGAGGTCAAATCTCTCCTGCTCGGCGAGAAACCGAACGTGACCTACGGAGAGATCGGCGGGCTCATGGAGGCGATCGAGCGAATCAAGGACGTCGTCGTGCTCCCGTATCAGGAGGCGAAACTGTTCGCCCAGATCTCCCTCGAGGCGCCGCGCGGGATCCTGCTGTACGGCCCCCCGGGTTGCGGCAAGACGCTGCTCGTGAAGGCGATCGCGACGGAGAACGACATGACCTTCTTCAACGTCAGCATCGCGGACGTCCTCTCGAAGTGGGTCGGGGAGAGCGAGCGCATCATCAAGGAGATCTTCCGCCAGGCCCACGAGAAGAAGCCGAGCATCGTCTTCTTCGATGAGATCGAGGCCCTGTTCACCGTGCGCGGGATGATGGACACGTCCGGCGTCCACAAGAACATCATCGCGCAGATCCTCAGCGAGAGGGACGGGCTCGTCGAGCTGCACGACGTCTTCGTGATCGGCGCGACGAACCGCGCGGACCTCGTCGACCCCGCGCTCCTGCGGCCCGGTCGCTTCGACGAAATCATCGAGATCCCGCGTCCGGACCGGAAGGCCGCGGAAGAGATCCTTCGGATCTACCTGAACGAGGACCTGCCGACCGCGGAGGGCCTCGACGAGGCGTACGGCGGCCACAAGGAGGCCGTCGACGCGCTGCGCCGCTTTGTCCTCGACGAACTCTACGGAGAGAACAAGTGGGTCAAGGTCAAGCTCGACGCCGAGGCGAAAGAGGCGATCAAGACCGTGAAGCGGAAGGACATCATCTCGGGCGCCATCATCGAGGCCATCGTGACGACCGCGAAGAAGAACTTCGTGAAGCGGGTCATCCTGCTGAAGAAGGCCGATCGGAAGAAGGAAGGCCTGACGATGA
>VBLV01000069.1:0-9625 GCA_005879045.1 Methanobacteriota archaeon
CGATCGCCGAGGTGGACGACATCGTGTGGAAGCAGGGAGACGTGGAGAACCTCCCCTTCCGAGACGGGGAGTTCGACGTGGTGCTCAGTCAATTCGCACACATCTTCGCGCCTCGCCCTGAGATTGCGATCCAGGAGATGCTCCGCGTCCTGAAACGAGGGGGCCTGATCGCTTTCCATACGTGGCCCCACGAGCTGTTGTTCGGCCGGATCTTCGCCCTCGTCTCCCGGTACATGCCGCCCGCCGACCCGAAGCCCGCGCCACCCAGCCAGTGGGGCGACCCGACGATCATCTTGCAGCGTCTCGGGAGCGCGGTCCGCGACGTGACGTTCGATCGGGGTGTCCAAGTCACGGCCGCGCTGAGCCCCCAGCATTACCGTCATCAGCTGGAGCAGAGCGGCGGACCCATGGTCCGCGTGCTACAGACGCTGAAAGACGACCCTGCGGGCTTGGCTCAGTTCCGACGCGAGTACGACGACATCGTCTCGGAATACTTCGACCGCAATATCGTTCGCCAGGATTTCTTGGAGACGCGGGCGACCAAGGTGTAGGGTCCACGCAGGCGGAGGACGGCGGGTGCTAACTCCCTAAATCGAAAGTCGCGCCTAACGCCGGCCCAAATCCTCGGGAGAACGTATGGCCCTTCATGAGCTTACTCAACGCAGAACCATCGGATCCACAGAAACCGAACCGGAACATTGCCGTGATTGGCTCGACGGGTCGCACCGGGAGACTTGTCCTCGACGAAGGCGTGCGCCGCGGGCACTCGATGACCGCGTTCACCCGACGACCTGATACATTGGCCGGCGTCCGCGGACTCAAGTCGGTGGTCCACGGGGACGGCCGGAGCCTCGAGGACATGGGTCGGGCGGTTCGGGGACAAGACGCGGTCATCTCGATTGTTGTCTCCGAAGGCCGCGGTCCGACGACCGTGATGAGCGACGTCACGCGCGCCGAACTCGACGCGATGCGCGAAGCCGGGGTCCGACGGCTCGTCAGCGTGAGCGTCTCGGCGATCGAAGGGCGGCGACCCTGGATTCTGATCAATCTCGTCCGGTGGATTCTTCGAAAGCCTTATGCCGACTTTGCTCGGATGGAGCGGCTCATTACCTCGAGTCCGGTCGATTGGACCATTGTCCGACCTCCGTATCTCTCGAACGGGTCAAAGACGGGCCGGGTTCGAACCCAAGTCGGAGGAAAGGACCTCCCTCGCGGACCGTACCACATTTCGCGCGCCGACCTCGCGGCGACTCTCGTCGACCTTGCGGAGGACTCGCAGCACGTCCGCGAGGTACTCCTGGTCAGTGAACAGAAAGCGGCGCGATGAAAAACCGGGGCCGACCGGAAGCGCTCGAACGGCACCTGCGCGAGTTGCCCGGCGTCACCCGCGTCGAGCTCACGTTCCCCCGAGGCGGGGCGTAGGCCACGGATCGCCTGCTAGGTTGGGTCCGCACGGAACGCGGGCGGTGGAAGAAGCGAGGACAGGAAACCTGAATATACCTGCCTCCTGATACGGATGAGATCCCGAAGAGGGAGACGCCGATTTTTCGCGACGCTGCGGGATCACGCGGAGGAACATCAATGCCAAAGATCACGAAGTCGGTAGAGGTGGACGCGCCGGTGGAGAAGGTCTTCGAGATGTTGGACAACCCGGAGAATTTTCCGGTCTATGTCCCGAACGTCACGAAAGTCAGCAACATCCGCCGGAGCGAGAAGCGATTGGGAGACTCGTTCGACGTCGTCTACTCGATGATGGGGATGGAGTTCCCAGAGACCTTTACGTACAGTGAGTACGCGAAACCCAAGCGGCTGGCCGCGCGGTACGAAGGGAGGATGACGGGCTCAATGGGCATTACTCTGGAGCCGAAAGGCAGCACGACGCTCGCGACCCTGGATGTCAACTACGAGGTCCGCCCTGGGCCATTCGGGAAAATTGCGAACAAGCTGCTCTTCGAGCGAATGAACGAAAAAACCGCGGATCGGATGTTGGAAAACATCAAGATGGTCATCGAAGCCACGAAGTGACCGGGAGTGGGGGGTGGCTCCTCTCCGCGGTGCACGCGTGGAAACCGAGGGATCATCCCCTCGGAGCCGCAGCTCGTCGATCGATCAAGGAGGTTCATCAAATCGGAGTTCGCGCCGAGGGGGGCGCGTGAGAAGTTCCCGAATCCCTGCATCGCGCGGGAGGAGGTGACAAGATGACGAAGCAGAAGACGCTGGAAGACATCAAGGAGACATTCGGATTCGTTCCGGGCTTCTTCGAGGACTTCAAATGGGACGACCTCGCCCTAAGCGGGGGTTGGGAGTTGTTCAAGAAGTTCGAACTCAGCGAGACGAACATCCCGCTGAAGTGGAAGCACCTGATCGCGTTGGCCGCAGCTGGGGCGGTCAAGTGCCCCTACTGCACGAAATTCCACACGGCAGCCGCGGAGCTGTTCGGCGCCACGGAGACAGAACTCCAGGAGACGGCGTACACGACGTCGCTCGTGGGATACTTCAGCAACTACCTCCACGGTCGGCGGTACCCGCTCGAGAAGTTCGACGAGGAACTGAATCACATCGTCAAGAACTTCCAGGCGGCGGCCGCGGCCGGAAAAGCGTGAGGCCAGGGAAGCCAACTCGTCTCCAGCCTGACGGAGGTAAATCGCGCGTCAAGGCATCTCAGGGAATTCCATCCATGTGGACTTGCAAACCGGGGACGCATGACCGACCGGTCCGAGAGCGCAACGGGCCAGAATCCTACGAACTGCAATTGCGGCTCAAGCCCGGCCGGGCGCCGATTTCCTTCGGACTCGCATTTCTTCGGTGAGGATCCACGTCTTGCCGTTGTCGTGGGTCTCCTCGGCATGCCACCGGAACGAGTTCTTCGTGATCTCGGAGAAGATCCATTTCTCCGGATAGCCGTCTCTCGTCTTGCTCTCCAGGACGATTTCGTCCCCGATCTTTCGCCCGATGAACGTCTGGACGAGTTCTTGCATCGGGGAGATCCAGGTGGACTGCCAAGCGTCCAGCTTCGGATCATAGAACCGGACCGTCGTCCCGATCGGGACGGCTCGGCCCGTGTCCGGATCCCGGGTCATGAAGACGTCTTGCACCGCCCTTCCGTCCAGGATCCATCCAAAATGGATCTCACCCTGCGACCGGAGCTCGAGTCCGTGGGGCCGTGGATAGCGAGCTTCTTCGATGACCCAGTCTCCGACGAACTGACCAAAGAGTGCGAGCTTCTCCTTGAAGTCGGGGAATGGCCCCTCGGCACCGAGCCCGTCGATCGTCCACAGCGGATGGGGTCGGCTCAGCCCTGGCTGTTGCTCGGCCATGACTTGGGGAGCGCGCTCGGCGCCTTAAGCCCTGAGCCGTCAGGCGACGGTGCGGCGGGACGCCTGATTACGGGGTCAGGGCCGGAAGGGTCGATATCGTCGACGATCGCTCCGTCCCTCCCCGTGCGAAGGTCGTCTCGGCCGCGGGCCTTCGTGCCCCCGCACCTTCGGCGGAGGCGGCGCACGGTAGTCGAAATCCGGCAGGGTCACGCGAGGGATCGGTTTCCCGAGGGCTCGCTCGATGCCGCGGAGGTCTCCTTCGTCCTCCGGAGTCACGAACGTGATGGCCTCCCCGGTGGCCTCCATGCGGGCCGTCCGTCCGACCCGGTGCACGTAGTCGGTCGGCACGGTCGGAACGTCGTAGTTGACCACGTGGGAGATGCCCTCGACGTCGATCCCGCGCGCCGCGACGTCCGTCGCGATGAGGACCTGGTGGCGTCCACTTCGGAATCCGGCGAGAGCCGTCTCCCGCTGGCTCTGACTGCGGTCCCCGTGGATTCGTGCGACGTCGAAACCGGCTTGGCCGACCTGCCGGGCCACGCGGTCCGCGCGCCGCTTCGTGCGGACGAAGACGAGGACCGACATCATGTCTTCCCGGCCGAGCAGGCGGACGAGCAGGGATGTCTTCAGGTGTTGGGGAACCGGGTAGACTTCGTGGCGGATCGTCGAAGGCGGCCGGTGGGGCGGGGACACGGAGATTCGGACGGGATTGCGCATGATCGTCCGGGAGAGCGTCTCGATCTCCGGCGCCATCGTCGCGGAGAAGAGGAGGGTCTGTCGCTCCCGCGGGAGGGCGTCCACGATCCTGCGGACGTCCGGGAGGAACCCCATGTCGAGCATCCGGTCCGCCTCGTCGAGGACGAGGACCTGGAGGCCGCGGAAGTCGACGTTGCGACGGGACATGTGGTCCAAGAGCCGGCCGGGTGTCGCGACGACGACATCGACGCCCGCTCGGAGGGCGTGCTCTTGCGGCGACATGCCGACGCCCCCGTAGACTGCGTGGCCGCGGATGCGGGTCCCTTTCGCGAGGCCACGGAGGGCCACCTCGATCTGGGCGGCCAGTTCGCGGGTCGGCGAGAGGACGAGGGCGCGCGTGCGACCCGGGGACTGCTTCATAAGTCGCTGGAGGATCGGAAGTAGAAACGCGGCCGTCTTCCCCGATCCCGTCTGCGCGGTGCCGATCACATCGCGGCCCGACAGAATCGCGGGGATCGCCTCCTTCTGGATCGGCGTGGGGGCCTCGTAGCCGAGGCCGTAGACGGCTCGAAGCAGGACCGGGTCGAGGCCGAGGAAATCGAAGGGGTTCTTCGTGTGCGTTGTTTGCATCGCGGCTCCTACGGGTTCATCGGCTTAAGGATTACCACGGTCGACGAGAACGCGGCAAGTCTTATCTTACCTCACGACCGTCCCCGACGCGTCGGCCGATCGAGGCATCGATGCAATGAAACGAGCGACTTCACGCCGCGGCCGGACCGGTCCCGAATATCGCGTCCGCGTCTCGTTCGGGGTTCCGCTTGACTTTGCGTTCGCTTGGTGCACGGATTACACCCCCGAGGATGCGAGCCTGGAAGGGGAGTCGTATCAGCGGAAGATCATTGAACGCACTTCACGTCGCGTCATCTTCGAGGATCTTGAGGAATCCGACGACGGATGGAACTGGTCGCGGGACGTTGTCACGCTTCGCCCTCCGAACCGATGGCACATGGTCGGGATCGGCAACCGGCGCGACGTCAGGGCCGACTACGTCTTGTCGCCGCTCCCGGATGGTCGGACCCGCTTCGACCTCCGATGGAGCCGACGGCCCAAAGTCCCGGACGCGAAGAAGCTTACGAAGGCGGAACGCGAGGCCTCCACGATGCGTGCGTGGAAGCGGTTCGCCGCCGCAATGGAACAGGACTACCGGCGCTCGCGACGACGCCCGACCAGATGAAACGTTCGGGCCGGAGCCTGGCGCGCCTTCACCGATACGATGTCGTTGCCCAGCCGGTCATGCGGCGGTAATTGTGCCGAAGAGTCCGTCCGCCTCGCCGTCCGGACCGGCCGTGAAGAACAGCGTGTCGATCGGACCGTTGTTCACCGTCCCATGCCCGAACTGCAGCGCCCAGAGCCCGTCGATGACGAGCTTGCGTCCGTCGGCCGTCCGAAGCGCTCCGATGAGCTCGAACGTCCCGTCGGGCAGCTCCTGGTACGCGTTCACGTGGCCGTCTCCGAAATTGCCCACGAGCAGGTCGCCGCCGAACCGTCCGAAACTCGCGGGGGCGAGCGCGAGGCCCCACGGTGCATTCAGCTGGCCGTGTTGCGCTACGCGGACGAGCAGATTCCCATCGGTGTCGAAGGCGTCAACGAAGCCGAGGCCTTGGCCGTCGATTTCGTCTTTCGCTCCCGGACCCTGCTTCGCGAACGTCACGAAGATTCGCGCACCGATCGTCTGGATCCCGAACGGAGCGTAGCCTGCAGGAATCTTCGGATCGACGAACCCGCCCGTCGGCGTGACGGCGGCCCAGGTGGCGTTGAAGACGTCGAGCCGAGCGTTGTGGAAGTCCGTCGCATAGAGCTGTGGGCCCGTGGCCGTCGTCGCGATCGCGAGCCCTTTGTAGACCGCCCCGGCCCCGGACGCGTCGGCCATGACCTGGGACGCCGTCCCGAGGGACGGATTCCAGCCCGCGATCGTCCCGCCCTCCGTCGCGAAGATGAACAGGGCGCCGGCATTGCTCGGGCCGACGCGGAAGCTCGTCGCGGCACCGTTGAACACGATCCCCGTTGGAGCGCCGTCTACGGAGACGTTGAGGCTTCGCTTGACGCCGGTCGCATTGTAGAGTGTCGAGAAATCCGCGCCGTTGTCCGAGACCCACCAGGGAGTTCCGGGACCCGCGACGAGGCCCCAGGCGTTCACTAGGCGCGCGTCCCCCGTGGTCCCCGGCACGCCGTTGTTTGAGACGAGCGCCGTCACGGTATATGTGCCCGAAACGGCCGCGGCGGACGCCGGCATGGCGAACAACACCAACGCCGCGAACGTGAATACAAGGACTCCCGTCCCCCGGAGACGCGCCAAACCGGAAACCTGCCTCATCCGCTCCGCCCCATGATTGCCCCGGAGGCCCTGAGACGATAGATAACCATATGCCGAAATCCGAGGCCAACTTGCGATGGCGTGAACGTTCGACTACTTTTCCAGCGTGATCCACGTGAGCGCCGCGTACGGCTGGCCCGGGTAATACGAAATCCGGACGAAGCGGCGGCCGACGAGGACGGCGAGCTGGACGAACCCGTCGCTGCCGGTCTCGAGCTCTCCGATCGGCTCTAGGTCTGCATCGACGATGCTCATGATGCGTTTCGTGGCGCCCGCGGGAAACCATCCGGAATAGGGATCGAGATGGAGGATTTTCTTTCGAAGGTCCTCGACGCGCGGGTCCAGAGTCTTCCGTGACGTTGGCTTGCGAGAGCCTTTCCGCTTCCTGCTCATCTTCCTTCCGCATGCCGTCGGCGTAGATATGGTTGCCTGGAACGCCGCCCGTTGAACGCTCGTCGATACGGACTGCGGGTGTGTACGCACAAGATGCGGGAGCGTGTCCCGGATTATCGGAGAAACGCGATCGAGAAGAGAATGACGGAGCAGCGAAAAGGGGACGAACCGGTTGAGCGGCCCGTCCGTGAGTCGTTGATTCAGTACTTCGAGAACGCCGGGAGCGTCTCGGTCGAGAGCACGCCGGGCATGCCCTGGACCTTCGTCACGACGGACTCGAGGAGGTTCTCGCGGGGGTCCGCGCTGATGCGGGCCACGATGTCCGAATCTCCGGTCGTGCCGATGATCTCCCGGATCTCGGGGACCTTCTTCAACTCGCTCATGGTCTTCTGCGTGTCGGTCGAGCGAATGAGGAGGTACGCGTTGCTTGCGTGCCCATTGGTCTTCTTCTGGGTCCAGTCCTGGAGTGCCGGATAGCTCCGGAACGCCCAGACGTGGTCCATCAGTTGGACCTCGGACGCGAATGCGCGCAGCTCGTCCGTGTTCCGGAAGCCGCCCGCGATGGCGATGTCGTGACGCCCAAAGACGGCCTCGGCCTTCGTCACGTTCGGCTTGGCTCGGAGGGTCGTCAACGTTCTCTCTACATATCCTGGCGCCACTTTGACAAAGATGACGCTTGTTCCAAATAGTTCGCTTGGCATTCAAAATTCCTTCCGTCTCTCCGGACAAGGCCCTCGCACTTAAGGGTACCTGCCGCACTCGACCCAGATAGACCACATGTGGTTGATTCGCGTCCGCGAATAGACCAAAGATGGTTAATCACCGTGTGGAGCGGTCACATGGGGAATCTCCGAGCGAGTACGATTCCCTCACGCCCCACCAACTCGAGGCACAAAGCCTAAGTAATACCACCGTATTACAATCGAATGTGGAGACGATCAGTCTAAAACTCACGAAAGAGCAAGCTCGACTCTTGGAAAAAACCGCTCGAGAAGAGGGATTCCCCTCGAAGTCCGAGTTCGTACGCTATGCCCTCGCGCGTGCGCTCGAGGACCGGCTCAGCGTCGAGACAATTGAGGAGATCTTCGAAGCACGTCGTCAGGTCCGCGCGGGGAAGACGGTACCTTGGGGACGCCTGAAGGCAGAGGGATGAAGGCCTGACCTTCCGGGTCGAATTCACTCAACTGGCGGCCGGGAAGTACCGCAAGCTCGACAAGAAGGTGAAAGAGCGAATCGCTCGCAAGCTGGACGACGCGGCGGGCGACCCAAAGCGGTTCCTGTCTCGGCTCAGCTCCGTAGAGGCATACAAACTCCGAGTCCGGGAGTACCGAGTCATCCTCGACGTCGATTGGGACCTCAAGCGGCTAATCGTGCTCACGCTTGGCCATCGCAGCACGATCTATCGCTGATCGCCCAGGGGCCGTCGCAACTGAAAATCGACTCGGAAGCTTTCTTTAAGATGACGCGTCTCGGGGCGGGCCATGGCCGTCGACCTTCGAGACACATACATCGACCCCGCGCGGTCCGAGTACCGCAAGATGCTGGAGAACCTCCAGAGCAACATTCTGAAACCCCACGGCCGGAAGGAGTCGGACCATCTCCTCGTCCGGTTCGCCGCGGGACCGGAGACCGTGCGGGCGTGGATCCGAGAGTTCGCCCGTCGGGAGGTGACCTCCGCCCGGAAACAGCTCGACGAGACCGGCAATTATCACGATCACGGCACGCGGGGTGGACTCGTCGCCGGTTTCGCGCTCTCCGCCGCGGGCTACGGCGCCTTGGGCCTGCTGCCCGAGGACCTCGGCGGTTCCGGCCAGTCGTTCCGCGAAGGCATGAAGCGGCGGGCGTTCTCCGTCATCGCGAGAAATCGTGATCCCCCATCGAACGAATGGGAAGGGCCGTATCAGGGAGACATCCACGCGCTCGTGAGCCTTTCCCACGATTCCGCGGATGAGCTGGCGGCGAAGACCCGTGAGGTCTCCGAGGGGCTGCGCGCGATTGCCGAAGTCCTGACGATCGAACGGGGCACCGTCTTGCGGAACGCGAGAGGCGATCCGATCGAACACTTCGGCTACGTCGACTCGCGAAGTCAGCCTCTGTTCCTGCAGGCGGACCTGGATGCGGAGAAAGAAGCCGGAGTCGATGCGTGGGATCCGTCCGCGCCGCTCGCCCTGGTCCTAGTCGACGATCCGTTCACCAGCGAAGAGGATTCGTTCGGGAGCTTCCTCGTCTTCCGGAAACTGCAGCAGGACGTCGTGAATTTCAACGCTGGCGTGAAAGACCTCGCGACCCGCCTCGCGGCGGACGAGGCTCTAGCAGGAGCACTCGTCGTCGGCCGATTCAAAGATGGCACGCCGGTGACCCTCCGACCCTGGGACGGCCTCGGGCCGGTGAATAACTTCGAATACCTCGCACACGACCGCGTCGGGAATCGCTGTCCGTTCCACGCGCACATTAGGAAGGCGAACCAGCGAGGGGCAAACCCGTTCCTGAATCCGGAGGAGGAGCGAAGCCATCGGATCGTGCGCCGAGGCGTTCCTTACGGGGTGCGGCCCGCACCGTCGAGCAGCGTCTCCGCGGGTGCCACTGCAAACGGCGAAGTCGGACTTCTATTCCAGGCGTTCCAAAGCGACATCGCGCGGCAGTTCGAGTTCATCCAGCGAACGTGGGTCGACAACCCGAACTTCCCGGAGCTCCTCCCCGTCCCCGGCCTGAACACGGGGGACGACGCGCTCATCGGGCAACATCCTCGGGCCGCGCAGAAGTGGCCTCGAACCTGGGGTCGGTCGGGGCGGTTCCTCGATCGATTGCGGTTCAACTTCGGCGACTATGTCCGATTACGGGGCGG
>VBLV01000069.1:9688-9897 GCA_005879045.1 Methanobacteriota archaeon
GCCTTCTGGCTCACGGACCGATTCCGACGTGCATGCTCAAATTCGCGACGGTCGCGGTCGTTGTGCGGGATGAGAAAAAGGCTACGAAGTTCTGGAAGGACAAGGTCGGCTTCCGGGTCGTGACGTCGTGGCCCCACTGGGTGACCGTCGCGCCGCGCGGTTCGAACGTCCACCTCCACCTATGTCCGGACTCGCGCCCGGAGAAGGGG
>VBLV01000214.1 GCA_005879045.1 Methanobacteriota archaeon
GGGCCGACCGTGCTTATCGTCGCCGGGACTCTCCTCAGGCTTCTTGGCGTGTTCTTTTGGGGCTGGGTCGTGCAGAACACAGGGCCCAAATCTTCCCTCCGACCCGTTCCTGCCTGGCTTATCATGTCGGGAATTCTTGTGGCATTGGCAGGCGCCCCGGCATGGTTGTTCTGGCGGCTCCTGGCTCGGCGAGCGACCAAAACCAAGTGATTCGCGGCCGGTAGGGATTTGCCGTAACGAGAGGATAGAGGCTTCGGCATGACTGGCGTCACGAGAAGAACCGCTGCGGTGCTGGAGCTTATCGCGACGGTCGCGATCGGGATTCTCATCATGGCCGTTGGGTTGGTAATGTTGTTCGGCTGGAACTCGGTCGCTTGCGAAGCCCTGTGCGGCCGTACCTACAGCTGGCCGAATGCTATCGTCGTCATCATCATCGGTTTCGCATTTCTCGGGCTCGCTCTCTTCAGAGCACGCATGTTGTCCCGCGTCCGCTGAGGCGATGCCGAAAGCAGGTGACCGCGTATCCCGCCTTAGCTTCTCGGCGGGGCGTCTTCGCTCGATAACGCCAATCGTCGAACTCGCCCCGACGGGCACTCCTCCCGGGGACGGTCCCGTCCTCAGTCCGCGGTTTTCTGTTAGACCTTGACCGCCTCAATCACGAGGTGGACCGGAATCTGCGCGACATACGGCCCTTCGGAACTGCCCTCCACAAATTCCTGCGAGGGCGAGGGTTCCTCGAGCGATTGGATTAGTAGGGACGCCGTACGCAAGGCTCCCGCGTACCAGGAGAGAGGTCGATGGTACCCGGTCGTCGTGACGATTTGGCCCGGAGCGATTTGCCATGGGATCTCGTCGGCGAAGGGCTCTCGGTACTTCTCGACCTTCCGCGAGACTCTCGTCGAACGAAAGAACCGTTCGATCAGCCACGTCGAACTGGGCCCCTGGTCGAAACAGGGATGGGAAAGGCTCGCCACGAATCGGCCTCCACGACGGAGGACCCGACCGACTTCGCTGATCGCGGCGCCCGCGTCCTCCATGTCCATCAAGGCCATGTTGCACGCCACGAGATCCACGCTGGCGTCCCGGAGAAACTCAAGTCGGGCAGCGTCCGCGACACGGTACTCGATCCCGAGTGGCTCGTGCGATTCCCGACCGCGGGCCCGCTGCACAATCGGGGCCGATGCATCGACGGCCACGACTTTCGCGCCTTCCCGGCTGAATCGACGGGAGAGGTACCCGTTCCCGCAGCCGAGGTCCAGGACGCGCAGCCCACGGACGTCCCCCACGACCCGGAGGAAGGTGGGGTCGATGAGGGTTCGGTGCCAGAAATCACCGGTGTCACCTTGCTTCGCGTCGTACCACTCGGCCATTCGCTCCCAGGAACCGGGGCTCATGGAGTTCTCCATGCGGGGTGCCGACATAAGCATGCCGTCCGGTTGGCGTGGAACATTCGGAAGTCGGAAGCGACGCCCGTCCTTGGTGATTCGTTGGCGTACCCATTCGGGTGTGGTGGGCTGAGATTTATATGGAACCATCATCCTATTGAAGACTAGGTGCCAATCATGGCAGAGAAGCAGGTTGCGGTGTCCGCATCAGACAAGCCAATTCATGTCACCGACGCCGAGTTCGACAAGGTCGTCAAGGAGAAACCCTACGTCATCGTCGATTTCTGGGCGGAGTGGTGCGCGCCGTGTCGCGCGATCGCCCCGATCGTCGAAGAGCTCGCGAAGAAGTACGCGGGCAAAGTCACGTTCGTGAAGCTCAACACGGACGAGAACCCGGAGGTCCCGCAGCGATACATGGTCATGGGCATCCCGACCCTCCTCTTCTTCAAAGACGGGAAGCTCGTCGATCAGGTCGTCGGGGCGATGCCCCGTGCGCCGTTCGAGGAACGTGTCAAAAAGCATATGTCGTGACGTTAGGTAGAAATACCGCCCGGATCCTTCGAGGGATTTGATGAGCAGCCTCATCGAGATGCTCGCGAGCAAGAAGAAAGCTCCTCCCGCGCCAACCGAAGCGCTGACGCTGCTCCCCGTCATGCACAAAGAGCACGAGGGCACGTGCGGCCCGAATTGCGACTGCGGACGTCAGGAAGAAGGCGGTTGTTGCGGCGGCTAGCGCGGCCGGTCCTGCGAACACTTTCACGTTTGAGAATCAGTGCCGATAACCGGCACCCTTCGCTTTAATATGCCTAATCGCGTCGATTCCTCCATACGAGGAGGAACTGACGATGGATCCGCTTGAAGCGTCGCGACTCGTGACCGACGAGTATTCTGCAAAGATTCTCGTGGCGACCTTCAAGAAGCCGAAATCCGCGATCGACCTCAGCCGGGAATACGGCATCCCGATCGCCGCGTGCTACCGCCGCATCCATGCGCTCGAGCGCGCGGGCCTGATCCGATGCACGGAGCGCGCCTTGACCCAGAAGGGCAAGCGCATCTCGCTGTACATGTCCCAGTTGAAGAACGCCTACATCTTCTTCGAGAACGGCCGCCTGCGGGTCCGATTCCAGCTCGCGACCGGGATCACGAAGGACTTCGGCGGCGACTGGAGAGCCGTGGACGTCGTCGAACCGAGCCTCCCCACGCAATACCCAACCCAATAACCCCTCCTCCACAACCCACAGGCAGGACCGAGAACCCCTCGTCCTGCCTTTTTTATTCTTGCTACCGCGGGAGGGGACCGACCGTCGCGGACGGCATCCCGGTCTCCGGTTTGACAAAGGCGCCAATGTCCCATCGTCCGACGGGGCCGCCGGTCTTCTCAGAAATGAGACCATTGACAATTTTCTCTTATACGGCGGCCTCGGATGGTCCGGCTCACCATGGACCGTGAGCGGATGAAGTACCTGTTCCGGGAGATCCTGGGCGTCGACGTGGACGACGTCGTG